>JANYBF010000293.1 GCA_025360895.1 Verrucomicrobiota bacterium | reverse complement strand
GCGAACCCACGGGACCACCCCGGCGTCGGCGATGTGGTGCATGAATATTTCACGCCGCGCCGCTTCTTTGGCGCCCGCCACCCGGTAGGCGTTATACCACTGTGGGGAGAGGTTCATGAGCACCGCCCGGCCGCGGCCGACGGTTGTAACCCGCTCCGTGGGCATCGAGCGCACGGCCTTGTGAAATCCACTCGCGTCCTTGAGGCAGGTGTTTTTGTTGGTGAGGAATTCCTCGTAGCTCTTCCACGAGTAATTCGCGTCCTGGTCCATTTCGACCCAGAGCTTTTCTCCGAAAATATCCGGCGCGCGGAGACCGGGATCGTGCTTCACGCCGAACATTTCATCCAGTGCACCGCCATTCGCGCGCCCTTTGCCATGCTGATCCCACAGGCCCGGCAGGTAGTCCGCGATGACCGTGCCGCCGCCGGCGCAAAAGGCGCGGATCGCCCGGGCTTCGGCGTCCGAGAGACAAAGACACGCCGGCAGGATGAGGACGCGGTATTCCTTCGGCACCCCGCGCTGGATCACGTCGGCATAGTTCAGGAAATTGTATTGCCGGCCGGAGTCGCGCAGCATGTTTTCCCACGCGTGGCGGACGTGGGCGGCGCTGCTCAGCCGCTCGTCCGCGTTGCGATTGGGCCACGTCTTGCCGTGCGCCTCGGCATCAAGAATCCAGCCGAGCTGGATCGAGGCGTGGCTGTAGTAAATCGCGATGCCGTCGTGCTTCCATTCCGCGCCGGCCATCAGCGGACCGATCTTTTTCCCCGCTTCGAGATACGTCGCCGCAACCTGCGCGTGCCATGGTTTGGGCGTTTTCCCATCGAACCAGCCTTCCACCCAGCCGATGTGGCCACGATTGCCGTGGGCAAGGTAATACCACGTCTGCCAGATGTCATCGGCGGCGGACTCATGAAAGAGCGTGGTGACCGCCGGCAGCGCATTATGCGGATTGAACGAGCGGATGATGGCTTGTGAAGAGCCGAGGTTATAGCTCTCGATGAACTGCACCTTGCGCATGAGTTTCGCATAATCGTAGCCCCCGAAGGCGCTGGGCATTTGTCCACCGACAATGCCGCAGGGCGTGGCTGGGTCGAGCGTGTTAGCAAATTCCACGAGCCCGCCGACAAAGTTCGCCCACTGGGAATCATTGAAACTCCACTGGTCCATGAGCGGGCTGGCGTCGAACTCGGCGATGTTCCAGGTTGCAAGTTTCGCGCGCAGATCCTCGTAACTGATCCATCGCTCACGTTTCGGCGCCGCCGGGCCATACACCTCGGCCAGCCAGCGGGGATAGGCCGCCGGATCGTCCGTGACCTGCCACATCGTGGGGTGAACGAAGTGTCCCCACGACGGCTCATCGTCGAGGGCGTAGGCTGCGCGCTGCGGCGACGATTTCACCGCGCTGATGCTGGTTCGCAGCAAGCCTTCGAGCGCTTGCCGCGTGGCGGCATTGAGCGGCACCGGCCGTTGTCCCGTGCCGTGTAATTCGGCCAAGTGCGACTGCACGTTATCGCCATCCCACAAGTGCAACCTCCCTTTGCCGGCGGCGTGATCCAGGTAGAAGCGCAGCTTGAACTGGTTGATCCAGTCGAGCCGCCCGGTCGGCGATCCTTCCGCGGCGATTTCGTCGCGATCAATAAACGCACCATTATAACCATGCGCGAGACTCCAGCGCCCGGATTCGTCGTTATAGCCGAGGGGCCACTGGTAGGTCCACGGCATGAAGGTCCAACTCGGAAAAGCCCGCTCCGCCCAGCTTTTCTCCTGCTTCACTGCGCGAAAATCCTCCGACGAGCGGACGTATTGCTCGTACGCATCAACCGCCGGTGCTGGTCGGGCCACGAAAGCGCAGAATAAAATGCCGACGCGGAAATAAGTTTGCATCAAGTTAGTGGTCATTGTTCATCTGGATTGGTTCGCGGCTGAACTCCGCGGGCGCCGACTCTTTGCCGGCGCAATTCTTTAGCGGTGTCTTTCTGTTCAATTGGGCGGTGGCGGGCCGAAGTGCGCTGCATGGGAAGCGTAGGCCGCCGCGTCGTCCAGCATCGCGTCAATGGTCGCGGCCAACGGCGCCACCTGGACTAACCCGGACAAAACCGCGCGATCGCCGATGTTGTTTTCCAGAACGAAGGCCGGCCGCTGCGTCACTTGCAGGGCGTGAAAGTCCACCGTCGCCTTCCGCACACGCTGCTCAATTTCCGGCGTCCGCGCCTGCTTGAGCAAGGTAACGGCATCAAGGTGCGCCGTCTTGGCCGCGATGGCCACCGCCACCTCCCACTCGCCAACTGGTTGTCCTTCACGCAGCGCGGCTTCCGTCAACGCCAACCGCACGCAATCATCGGTGACGCCGAAATCCTTGGCGGCCTCGGCCACGCAGTTGGGGGGAAGATATTCCATCGCGTGAGTCATCCAGGCGGAATTCAGCATGAAGGGCGAGCGAACAATGGTCCCGCTGCGACGATAAAACCAATCTTCCTGCGCCCGCGACTTCGGCATCCCGGATTCATCGAGCAAAGCGATGGCCCAACCAAATTCAACCGAAGCCTCCGCATAACGCAGTTTCAATTCCGCCCATGCCGGTTCGGCCCAGTAGCACCAGGACGAGACGACGTCGAGATAGTAAGTGATTTTTACGTTCATACCCTTTTGTTAGCAGCCGATGTAAGCAGGCTCAAATCAAATCATAGGTGCAGCGGAGACCGATGCACTCGCAAGACCCGCCGCGCTCCGTCGCCGCCGGGTGCCCTTTGATCCGCCCCAGAATCCACGCGATCACTTCCGCCTTCGACTTCGCGCCTTGCGGGCCGCCGTGGTGGAGGCGGACACTCACCGCGCCGGCTTCCATGTCCTTGCCACCGATGACCAACCGTAGCCGACGACGTGAGGAGGCGGGAAACTTCCCCGACGTTCCGCGTTGGAGATCTTCGCCTTGAACGGCGTCGCGCTGAAATCCGCATCCACGCGCACCATGTTCGCGCGCAGTTCGTTCACGATGGGCTTGGCGTAGTTGATCAACGCTTCGTCGTCGTTGAGCGTAATCACGCGCACCTGATCGGGCGCGAGCCAGAGCGGGAAGTTACCGGCGTAATGCTCGATGAGAAAGCCGATGAACCGCTCGTGCGTGCCGAGCGGCGCGCGATGAATGCACAACGGCGTCTTGTTCGAGTTGTCCTTGTCGCGGTAGGTGAGGCCGAACTTGGCGGGCACGGCGAAGTCCACCTGGTTGGTGGCGATGGTGAATTCGCGGCCGATGGCGCTCCACACCTGCACATCAATCTTCGGCCCGTAGAACGCCGCTTCGTTCGCGACCTCCACGTAGTTGATGCCGGATTCGTTGAGGACGTTGCGCACCATGTCCTCGGTCTTTTTCCACAACGCAGGTTCGTCCACGTATTTTTTACCGAGACCTTCCGGCGACGACGTGCTGAAGCGCATCTGATATTTTTCGAGGCCGAAAATTTTGAAATACTTCAGATACATGTCGTTCACGGCGCGGAACTCGTCGGCGAACTGTTCCTCGGTGCAATAGATGTGCGCGTCGTTCATGTTGAGTGAACGCACGCGCATGAGGCCGAACAACTCGCCCGACTGCTCGTAGCGATAGCAAGTGCCGTATTCCGCGAGGCGCAACGGCAGGTCGCGATAGCTGCGCGGTTCCGCCGCAAAGATGCGGTGGTGATGCGGACAGTTCATGGCTTTGAGGTAATAACTCTCCGGCTCGCCCAGCTTTTTCAATTCCGCGCGCAACGCGGACAACTCGTTGAAAGCGGCCGCCACGGACTGCGGCGCAACGCCGGCTTTGACGGCGGCTTCAACGGCAACAAATTCTTCGTCTTTCAAAATGGCAGACATGCCGGAGAAAATAGCCTTCCGCGAACCGCAATGAAATCTCAATTTTCAATTCCTGAAACAGCCTTGAGACTTTGCAACACAACTTTATACTCGGCCTACATGAGCCGGGAATCTCGTCAACGACTGCGCGAAGAAGCCAAACAAAATCAGGTACGCCTGACGCGCAGGAAGAAATTTCGTTGGCTGCTTCCGCTCATTGTGATGGCTTTCATTGCTGCTGGCATTTGCGTT
>JANYBF010000275.1 GCA_025360895.1 Verrucomicrobiota bacterium | reverse complement strand
AACGCGAATACGGTTTGTCCTCATTGAGCGAGCGGATGACGTAGTCCCGATACGGCCAGGCATTCAGCCGGGGTTTGTCCTTGTCGTATCCATGCGTTTCACCGTAATGCACCGTGTCGAGCCAGTGTCGCGCCCAGCGTTCGCCGTAGCGCGGTGAGGCGAGCAATCGGTCCACAAGGTTTTCATAGGCACGTTCATCCCGGGCACGGAGAAAGCTGGCGACCTCGTCCGGCGTGGGCGGCAGGCCGGTCAAATCAAAGCTCAACCGGCGGATCAATGTGCGCCGGTCGGCTTCCGGCGAAGGTGACATTTTCTCCGCGTCGAGTTTGGCGAGAACAAAGAGGTCAATCGGGTTGCGGGCCCATTTTTGATTTTTGACTTTCGGCAGCAGCGGGCGCGACGCGGGCTGGAAACTCCACCAATCGGATTTGTTGGCGGCCCTGGCGCTGGCGGTTTCGTCTGGCCAGGACGCGCCTTGATCAATCCAGGCGCGCAGCACTCCGATTTGCGCCGGCGTCAGGCGGTCCCCTTTTTTCGGCATAACCAGATTCTTTTCCAGACCGGCGACGAGACGAATCATGCGGCTTTCAGCGCCATGGCCGGGAACGATGGCCGGCCCGGACGTGCCGCCTTTCAGCGCGGCGGACTTCACATCCCAACGCAAATCGCTTTCCTGCTTGTCCGGTCCGTGGCATGAGTAGCAATGCTGCGCGAAGATCGGCTGAATATCGCGGACAAAGTCGGCTTGAGTTTGCGCGGGGGGTGGCAGTTTAGCCGGATCAACCTGCTCGGCCAACGCACGGGCTGCGATCACTGCAAGGAAAGGAAGCGTCAGTTTGCTCCTTATGGCCCCGCCAACTTGTCCCGGGGGCGGTGTCACAAATTCTGGTTTGATGTCATGGCGGGCAAAGTGTTTCAACCGCTATTTATTGGCCGGATTGGGTTTGCCGCATGCGTCATCGTTTAACGTAGTTGGGCTGCAAAGTCCACTGGTTTGAAACTACGCGTTTCGAAATCAGCCGGCGTTTAATAATCGCTCGCGGTATTGAGGTGATTCAACTAACGTCGCGCCGCCATCATGAAATTATTTAGTTTTGGTTCGAGTCTGCTCGGCCTGCTGGCGCTTCTTATCCCAACGGGTTCTTTGACCGCTGCCGTGAGCGCGAAGGATGAAGTGCTGGCTTCGACCGCGCCGCAAATATGGCGGACCGCTCTGGTGATCAAACCGGTCGGCAAAGCCGGCCGGACGGCGACGCATACCGATGCCATTGAAGCCGCAATCATCGCCGGCCAATGGACGCGGCCCACGGCGGGTGAAGGGGTGACGTTACCGGATGGACGCTCGTTAAACTGGGCGGAGATGTCATTGGGTACGAATGGTTGGTTCGAGTCCGAGGCGCTCCAAGGCGGTTACGCCTATCTGTCCATGATTGCCAAGGAGCAGAAGGTCGTGCTGCTCGAAGCCGCCGGGCATGCGATGGTTTATGTGAATGGCGAGCCACGGGGAGGGGACACGTATGGTTACGGGTACGTCCGGTTGCCGGTGTTGTTGAAGCCGGGAACGAATGATTTCCTTTTTCAAGTCGGGCGGGGAAAATTGAAGGCAGCGCTGGTCGAACCGAAAGCCGGAGTCACCCTCGACTTGGGTGACCTGACCATGCCGGATTTGATTGTCGGTGAGTCCACCAAGTCCTGGGGCGCGGTGGTGGTGATCAATGCGACGGCGGAGCGCCGCGACGATCTGGCAATCCGCACGGTCTTGATGGACGGTCAGACGGTCGTTACGCCGCTCCCCACGATTCCACCAATGACAATCCGCAAAGTAGGTGTCCACTTGGAGGGCAAAGCGCCCGCGACGAATGCGTCGGGGGTATTGGAATTTGAATTGTTGGCCAAAGGAAAGGCGGACGAAACCATCTTGGACGCCGCCCGTACGTCGCTACGCCTGCGCCAGCCATGGCAAACCCAAAAGCGTACCTTCGTCAGCGAGATTGACGGCAGTGTGCAGTATTTTGGGGTGAACCCCGCCCACCCACCCCGGCCCGATGGACCGCGGCCGGCGCTGTTCCTTTCATTGCACGGCGCCGGAGTGGAAGCCATTGGTCAAGTGGAGGCCTACGCGAGCAAAACCTGGGGGCATATCGTGGCGCCAACCAACCGGCGTCCGTACGGATTCGATTGGGAAGATTGGGGCCGAATGGATGCGCTGGAAGTTTTGGCGCTGGCGCAGCGCGAGCTGAGTCCGGATCCGGACCGAATCTATCTGACCGGGCACTCGATGGGCGGTCATGGCTCATGGCAGTTGGCCAGCACCTTTCCAGATTTGTTTGCTGCCGTCGGACCGAGTGCGGGCTGGATAAGTTTCTTTTCCTACGCCGGGCCATCCCGCTGGCCGACCAATGACCCGTTGGCGCGACTGATGCGTCGGACAGCAAACTCCAGTGACACCCTGCTGCTGGCGACCAACCTGGCGCAGATGGGCGTTTACATCTTGCACGGTGACGCGGATGACAATGTGCCGGTCACGGAAGCCCGGACGATGCGTGAGCAGTTGAGTACATTTCATCACGACTTCGCCTGGCACGAACAACCCGGCGCGGGTCACTGGTGGGAAACATCCGATGAACCCGGCGCCGAATGTGTTGATTGGCCACCCATGTTCGACTTTTTTGCCCGTCATGCGCGGCCACCCGCAGCCGCTATACGGCAGGCGGATTTCACGACCGTGAATCCGGGAGTCTCCGCGTGGTCGCACTGGGCGGGCATCGAAGCCCAGATCAGCCCGCTCGCTCCGGCCTCGGTCCATCTGCAATGGGATCCATGGCAACGCCGCTTCACCGGCAACACCACCAACGTGGCCCGGTTGGCGTTGCGATTGGATCACGCCCACCCCGGAGAACCGTTCAAGGTTGAAGTGGATGGGCAGACGTTCGATAAAATCCCTTGGCCGGTGAAACCGCAGATCTGGCTGACGCGACAGGATGAAAAATGGTGCTTAGGCAGTGAACCTTCCGCTGCCGGGAAAGGCCCACATCGTTACGGTCCATTCAAGGCCGCGTTTCGAGATCGGATGATTTTTGTTTACGGGACCAAAGGGACGACGGAGGAAAACGCATGGGCGTTTAACAAGGCGCGCTTTGATGCCGAGTCCTTCTGGTATCGTGGCAATGGTTCGGTGGATTTGGTTCCAGACACGACCTTTGATGCCCAAGTTGAGAAGGACCGGGGGGTGATCCTGTACGGGAATGCGGATTCGAATGGGGCCTGGCCGGCATTGTTGAGCGAGAGTCCGGTGCAGGTACGGCGTGGCGAAATTCGCGTGGGTGAACGCCAGGTGGCCGGTTCGGATCTGGCTTGCTTGTTTCTGCGCCCGCGACCGGGCAGTGATCGCGCCTGTGTGGGCGTGGTGACGGGGACCGGAGTGGCGGGCATGAAATTGACGGATCGGCTGCCATATTTTCTAGCGGGTGTTGCGTATCCGGACTTCACCATTCTCGGTCCGGATATGTTGACGAAAGGGACGGAAGGCATTCGGGCAGCGGGATTCTTCGGATTAGATTGGAGTGTAAATACAGGGGAGTTCGCCTGGCGTAATTGACGGGCTGCAAACGTCCAAGCCGTTCGGGGGATATGGGCGTCCAGCAAGGTGCTTCCGGTTGCGGCCAATCTTGGTCGTTCTTGCCAAATTCGGATACGGAAAACGCTGTCGCCTGTTTGAAAAAAAATGACGGCCGGGAATTGTTTCCCGGCCGTCTTGCACGGTTGACTTGCAATTAACTGATTACTGAGTCACGGCCCGGTAGAACTGCTTCCCGCCGGGAACTGGTACTACGACGTACGGCGACAGCGCATTCGTGACGTTCAGATACGGCCCGGTGACGTTGCTCGCCGACTGGAGGGTGGCCCAGGATGGCGACCAATTCACCGAGATGCCGGTGGTGGGCGCGGCATCGAAGTTGAACCGCACCTTGAGGGCGGCGGAATCCACCAAGGCACCAGTGCTCGCCAGGGAGGCGACTTCGGTGCTCGTCAGCACCCGGTTGTAGATCCGGAAATCATCCAGATAACCGTTGTAGGCTTTCCAGAAGCCATCATGGGAGCGGCCGAGTTCGATGGTTCGGGCCTCCCAAACCCAGGCGGCGGAGCCCGGCGACTGGGTATCAACGACGCCATCAATGTAAAGTTCGACCAATCCACCCGATTGTTGATCATAGGTGAACGTGATGTTGTGCCAGACGTCGTTGTCCACGATGCCTAGGGATGTGAAGGAGTTCGCGGTTCCTGGCCCCGTCTGGAACGCAAGCGTGCCATCGTCATTCAGAACGATCACAGCGCCGGTTTCCCCACGCCAGTCGAGCAACATGGCGCCTCCCGTACCCGTGCCCGTGGAGGGATTATTGGTGCTGGGCGAACGCATCCAGAAGCTGATGGTACCGACGGTGGACTGGAAGTCGGCATTGTTCGCCAGGGTGATCTGGGTGGTGTTGGTGCCTACGAACTTGGTCACGCCCGTGCGGGTGCCGTTGGAGGCCGCCCAGATGGATCCGTTATTGGCTCCGTTATGCAACGTGCCGACCGGCTTCGAATCAACAACAATGTTGGAGACGTTGGCGTTGACCGTGGCCGTAAGCGGGTTGCCGGCGAGCAGGTGCGCTTTGATTTGTCCAGCGGAGAGGGCGTAGTTGTAGAAGGCCACATCGGCGATTCGGCCATTGAAGTAACGCACGTTGTCGGGCCGCGAGCCGATGTAAAAGCCTTTGACCGAGTTCGGAGTGAAGTTCTCCGGGAGAGAAAAATCCGGACTTGCGGGTGCACCGTTCACGTAGAGGGAGATATTGGTGCCATCGTAAACTCCGACGACTTGAGACCAAACGCCGGCTACCGGGGGCGCGGCGTTGTCACCCACGATCTGACTGTAACCGCCATTGACGGCAGTATGGAACTCATAACCAGTGTAGTTGCCATCGAGGTAAAACTCATAACCGCCACTACGGCCGGGCCGGTCCATCGAGCTGATAGGCACAGCGAAAGCGGCCCCAGGCAGCGGTGTCGTCGGGGTGATGTTGCACGCGGCCCAGAACTCGCAGGTGAACGGGCCGCTGGGATTAAGGACTGGCGTGAGGGGGACGATGGCGCGACCGCTGGAACCGTTCAAGCCAACAGAGGTGCCCGTCTCGCCGGGGATGCTGGGTTGTCCCAGCGTGAAGCCACCACTGTACGTGCCATCGTTGAAACCGGCGGAATCAACCGCGGTCGTCCCACTGCTCTCCGACAAGCGCCAGAGCGCGGTCGGGTGGTCCGCCATCGCCGCGCTTGCATAGCCGGAAGGCGGGGCGGTAAC
>JANYBF010000213.1 GCA_025360895.1 Verrucomicrobiota bacterium | reverse complement strand
TGCGCGAGATAATTCATCGCGGCGAGGCGCTTATGGGGATTGTTTTGCGCCTTCTGAAATTCCTGAATCGCTTCCCCGATCTTGCCCGTCGAGAAATAAAGCACACCCATTTCGTACCGGATGGCCATGTCCGTCGGATAGTTCGCCACGCGCTTCTGACATTCCGCGACCTGGAACGCGACTTTTTGCGCCTGCATCTGCGCGGAGCGCTCGGCGTGATCGGGCGCGGCCACATCGAGTTGTTCCCCCTCATGTTCAAACCGGCGGACGGTGGTTTCGGCGATGGCGCGGTCAAGCGCGGCGTCCGCGCCCTGGCCCGTGGCTTTGAGTCGTTCGTAGTAACTCAGTGCGCGGTCGAACTGTTTTTTTTGGGTGTACAGCTCCGCGAGCGAGCGAAGGAGTTTGGGCTGGTCCGGTTCCCTCTGGAGGCGCGCTTCATATTCCGCAATCAGGCGCTCAGCCGTGTCCTCGGTTTTCTGGGTGCGCTGTTCCTGCTCCAGTTCGACCGCCTCCTTCTCATTGCGCAAAATGTCGCGATAGGAACCATCGCCCTTGGCCAGTTCGTTGTAGCCGCCTTCGACCAAGGTGCGCCGGGCAGAAATATTCTTCAGCGCCTGCGCCAGATCGGCATCGCCGGGGAACAGGCGCAGCGGTTCGGCCAAAACCTGCTCGGCGCGTTTCACGTTACCAATGTCCGCGAGGGCGTTGGCCAGATGGATTACCGCCACTTTGTCCTTGGGCGAGTTTTTGACGATCGCATCCAACGACATGACGATCGTGTGCGGCATCTCCAACACGGTCGCCGCCTCGACGATCACTTTGTGCGCGCCGGAATTGGTGGGGTCGGAATCCAACACCTGCTCGGCGATGGCCATGGCTTCCGCCGGGTTTTTACTCAAGGCCATTTGCGCCTTGGCCACCTGGGGCGCCGACCCGGCGCTGCTGAAGACCTTTTTGAAGAACCCGCCCCCGCCCTTCGCTTCGGCCTTGCCCGTCTGCGCTCGCCGCAGCTTCAAGCGACATTCAAACACGGCGGGTTCACGCGCGAGCACCTGATGAAACAGGGCAATGGCGTAATCGAAGTTTTCCCGGGCGAGCGCGTCATTGCCCTTGGTGAAAAGCGGCCGCAGGTCGCGCGGAATTTCATTCACACTTTTTTCTGGCATGCGGCCGCAATGTAATCCGACTGCCGTTCAGAAAGCCAACCCATTCCATAAGCGATGGCCGCACAACAACCGGTTGCCCTGGGTCAGTTCGGGCGACAAGTGAGGCGGTTGCAATTCGCCGCGATTTCACCCCGCCGTCACCCGGTCGTAACCGGGAGGTGGTTCAATGGCTGCGTATGACATGCCGTCATTTCAGAAATCAGTTGCCGCGCGAATACGCCGATGAGTTGCGCGATGCCGATCCAGCGCCGTGCAAAGTGTGTGATGCGATGCCGCATCGGAAAATGCAGGCAGTGACTAGTGCTACGACCGTTTCAATTCAACATTTCAGCCTGCAACCAACTGCGAAGCCCGGCCAGCGGCAGCGGCTTTTCGGGTTGCTATAATCAGGCGGGGAGTTTGCCCGCCTCGTGCTTGGTTGGCCGGTTGAATTGTCCGCCACCCGCCGAGCCGACTTGCGCGCTCCTTCGGTTGATATCAGTCGGGATCGCTCACGGTTTGCCCAACACAATCTCGCCCACATCCAGCGTGCCGGTTGGCGGAGCGGCCGGCACCGCGATGCGCGCCCGGCCCGTCAGTCCTGACAGGTTAGTTTTGCTTTCCCCGTTTTGCAGAAACGCATGGGTGGAAAGATCAAATTCACCCGCCGGCACATCTTCCGCGCTGAGGATTCCATCGGCAGTGGACGCCATTTGAAATTGCCGGGCGCTCTGCTGGAACGCCTGCACTTCGGGCAATTGCGCCATGCTGGCGGCGCGTTGGGGATCATTGGCGATTTCATTCAGCCAAGCCGGCGGAGGCGTATAAACACTGGCCATGAGATGCTGCAAATTGTTCCGGTCAAATCCCGCCGGCCAACGCACCCGGGCTGTAACCGTATAGCCCTCGCCGCCAATGGTGACTTGGGTGGTTTCACCCGGGCGAACTTCAACAACCTTCTCGAACTTATCCGACCAGCCACCGCGGCCGGGTGAAATTTAGAAGGGAATGATCCGAATCAATTTCAACTTCCCCGGTGGCACCTGTGAGAAGACGAATTTCCCTTCCGGATCCGATGACACATGAAACGCGCTGGAGCCGAACCATAAGTCGGCGGGTTTGATCCCCTCAAACTCAAGACCGAAGGTTTTCCCGACGGCAGGTTTGCCGCCGCTGGTAACAACGCCTTCCAAGCGGCCCCACGGCTGCAATTGAAGGAATTCCTGACCCGCCAGTTCTGCACGGTTTAGGCATAAAAAGCCCAGTGGATGAACGATCATCACGGTGTGAACGGATTCGTCGGCGGCGAGTTGAAAGCGGCCCTCCTTGTCCGCCAGCAGAATGCTGCCGCCGACTTGAGCATTCTCCCGATTGAATCTGCCGGGCGCCAGTTCCAGGCGGACGCCGGGCGCAATCAATCCCACTTCCGCATTCGCGGCCGGGCGACCATCAGGCAGTAAAACTGTGTACCGTTCGGTGG
>JANYBF010000157.1 GCA_025360895.1 Verrucomicrobiota bacterium | reverse complement strand
ATGCGGCCGGGAATTTCTTCCCGGCCGCATATGGCGATGGTACCAATTTAGAATCTAGCGGCTCTTACTCGTCGTAAGGATTGCTTTCGATCGTCACCGGGGCTTGTGGTGGACGGGTATAGCGGTAAAACTTCGCACCAGGGGCGACACTGTTCGTGTACGGAGAGGCGGGGGATCCCGCAACCGGAGTGTAAGGCCCAACCGCGTTGGTTGCTTCCAGCAAGGTAGCGGCGTCGGATTGCCAACTGATTATGATGTTCCCGGATCCGGCCGCGTCCGGAACGATTGCGAGTTGATCCACGCTCACGTCAGAAGCCTTGCTGATCGCGGCGCCGTAAAGGTTGGTAACCACCAAGTCGAATTTACCGCTACTCGCAATGTCGGGGATGCTGTAGGTGGCGTTCGTCGCATTTAGGATCGGCACCGCACCTTTCCGCCATTGATAGGAAAGGGGCGGCACACCGGCGGCAATCCCCTTGAGGTGGACCGTGTCATGCAATGAAGCCACCACCGGTTGGGGCGACATCGTAACCACCGGTTTATCAGTAATGATGATCCCGGAAATGTTGCTGGCCTCGTTATAGTCGTCCCCGACAGTTTTATCCCCGCCATGCGCGGCGCGGTTGCCGATGATCTTGACGTGATCGGCGTCCACCGGCATGGAAACCGTGCTGATTCCGCCCCCGTAACCCCGAACCCACGGCGCACCGCCCTGTGGCGATTCCAAGTGGGGGTTGAGGTAGACCACCGATTGGGTGGTTGAGTGACTCGCATCAATGATGAACGCGTTGGTGAAAGTATTCATGGAGTCCGAAGACGCCACCAATTGGATTACGAACGGGTGATTGGTAAAAACCGTTTTCAACCCGACAATATCCACATTGTAGCCCGGCTGGTTATTGTCTCCACCGCTGGAACCCGGGCCGAAATTGACGCCATCGCGTAGAAACCCGTGATAGACTTGGAATTCCCCCTTATTTCCAGGATAACCATTAAACCCGCTCACATTGGCAGTGGCGGCCCCCCAACTGATGCTCAGCGCCCCATTTGGCAATGGGTTCAAGCCGTTCGTTGAAGTGGTGGTGTCAATCACTTCGCTCAAATTGTAGAATAACGGGCCGGAGCAGGAACCGTAGCCATTGTCCATTTGCGTCAAATTTTCCCAGCCCTTGGGATCAATGCCAAACGCCGTGGATGTAACGATGTAACCGGAAATGGACTGGGCGTCGCAATAGTTGGCTTGGAAATTTATGCCCACCGTGGCCGCCTGACTCACCCCGAGCATCAGGGCTGCTGCGGACACCGTGCAGACTGTTTCCCTTACGTGAGTATTGGAATTAGGGCGTAATTTTTTCATTGGAGAGTTCGCTTTCTTTCAACTTTTGATTTTGGGTTCGGTTTGGGTGGAATAAAACGAGACCGACCTCAAAAAAGGCCACCAAGTCTTTTTCCAAGCGTTATGACTGGGGGACTGGTTACAGTATTCAAAAACATCTGGCAAGGTCTTTTAATGTTGTGGCAAGCCTCAGCGGTGGGCACGTTTTAAGGGATGCGCCGACTACGTCCGATTCATGACAACCGCTGAGTTCCAGAAAAAGCACGGCGAAGCCCGCCAGTTTCTCCTGGTCAGCAACTTTGCCGAAGCCCGGCCGCAGTACGAAAAACTGACGCAACAGTATCCAAGGGTCGCGGCGATCTGGGCCGAATACGGCAATGTCGCCATTCGCTTGCGGGAAATGGATCTGGCCGATCGGGCTTGGCGCGAAGCGCTCAAGCTGGCTCCGCGCGACGCGGAACTAATAAGCCTGATTGGCCATCAGTATCAGGGGGCCCGCCAGCCAGAAAAGGCCCGCGCCTGCTTTGCCCAAGCGGCCGCCACGGATCCGCGCGGCATCAATCCGCGCATCAGCCTGGCCGTGTTGCTGGAACAGCAGCACCATCTTGAGCAAGCCCGGACGGCGGTCGAGGAGTGTCTGGCCATTGATCCGCGTGACGATCAAGCGCGCTACTTTTCCGCAGTCCTCGACCGGCGGGAGAATAAACTCGAAGACGCCGAACGCCGGCTGCGGGACCTGATTGGGTCCGAACCCAAACACCCTTTCGTTCGCTACGCCTGCCGCTATGAGCTGGCCCAAGTGCTCGACCGCACCGACCGCTTCGATGAAGCGATGGGGATGCTGGCGGAGGCGAAGGTCATCGTGCGCGCCTTGACGGACACCAGTTTGCTCACAAGGGGATATGACCGGGGCGCGGAAAACGCCCGCCGGTTCACCCAAGGGTTGCCCAAAGACATTCTCCATACCTGGGACCGGTTCTTTCCCGAAAGGAAGCGCGAGTCGATCGGGTCCCTGGCGTTCCTCGGCGGTCATCCCCGGAGCGGCACCACGCTATTGGAGCAAATCCTTGATGCGCATCCCGGCGTGGCGGCGCTCGACGAGCCGCCGGCCTATGTTGAAGTCCTCCAACCCGCGTTTCACGCCTCAAAGGAACATTCCAGTCACCGCATCAATGCCCTGCGCCGGCTCTACATCCAAGCCCTGCGACAGGAGCTTGGCGACCGCGCGGAGGGAAAACTTCTCGTGGACAAAAATCCCTCACCCACGGTTGGGCTTCCTGTTTGGCTGCGGGTATTTCCCGAATTGCGAGTGCTCATCGCCTTGCGCGACCCGCGGGATGTGGTAATCAGTTGCTATTTCCAAAATATTCCACTGAACACCGTCAACGTAAATTTCCTGAGCTTGGAGCGAGTTGCCAAACATTACGCCGAC
>JANYBF010000118.1 GCA_025360895.1 Verrucomicrobiota bacterium | reverse complement strand
CCGGCAATCATGATTTCCTGGCGCGGCAAAATAAAACGGAAGCACGCGATGGTTTTCAGAATTTCCATCACGGACAGCGGCTCATTCTTTTCAAATGGCGTGCCGGGAATCGGATTGAGAATGTTGATGGGCACAACGTTCACCCCGATGGTCTTCAGTTCAAAGGCGAGATCACACCGGTCCGCGCGCGTTTCGCCCATGCCGATGATGCCGCCGGAACAGATTTTTAGCCCCGCCTTCTTCAAATAGCCGATGGTTTCGAGGCGATCCTCGAAACTGTGGGTGGTGCAAGTCTGTGGAAAAAAACGGCGCGAGCTTTCGAGGTTATGGCCGTAGCACTCCAAGCCGGCTTCCTTCAGGCGGTCGGCGACTTTTTGGCTCTTAATGATACCAAGCGAGGCATCGGGACGCGTCTTGCCCCCGGCTTTCAGTTCACGGATGCGGTCACAAACTTCGTCGAGCATTGGACCTTCATTCAAACCTTTCCACGCCGCGACGAGACCAACCGCCGTCACATGGTTCTTGCTGGCTTCATCGGCCGCTTCCACCACCGGCTCGGGATCAACAAAGCCATACTTGGGGGAGCCCGTTTGATGAAAGGACGATTGCGCGCAGAAACTACAATTCTCCGAGCACGCGCCCGCTTTGGCGTTGACGATGGAGCAAAGATGAATCTTGTTGCCCTTGAAGTGTTCGCGGATGCGGTTCGCCCACGACAGCAGGTCGAGAATGTCCGCCGAGGTTTCGAGATTGAACAGCCAGGTCGCTTTGTCGCGCGTAACATGGCTGCCACCGAGAACCCGTTGGCCAAGCTCGGCGATGCTGGTATGGTTGGACGCGTCAACAGTTCGTACACTCATACTTGACAGGGTAGCGATCACGCCCGCAGACGCAAGATCACTCATAGGCGAAGTCCCGGCGGGGGCAGATCCTTTGCCTCGGCCTCATTCCACGTTCGACGGAGCCCCAATCACTGTTCGGCATACCGTCGGAAAACGAATGACTCAGATGGCGTGGACGGGCCGGGCGTGATGGTGCCGACGATCCATGACCATCGGCAGTACGATGTCGTAATGTTGCTCGTCAAACCGGAGAACGATCTGCATCCCGTTCAATTTCCGGATGGCGCAAAACTCGATGGCGCGTGAAGAACTGAGGAAATCCATCGCGTCCCAAGTGTCCCGGGTTGTGACACCGAGCTCTTTGAGGTAGAAGCCCGATTCTTTGTCTTGAAGCAAAACTTTCATCGGTGCAGCGTTGTTTTTGAGTTAACAGCTCCCACCCGAATGGCATCCGCCCACAACTAATTGTGGGTTAGACCGGTTGGTATCGCCCTAATTGTGCAAATTGACCGTGATCGCGCAATGTTTTTTTTAGGATATTTTCCACCTCCTCGACCGGACACACGAAATTCTCTACTCAACAAACTCCAGCGTTTGCCGGTGCGAAATCAACCCTTCATCAAACGCCCGCCCTAGAAAGCGGCGGATTGATTCACGCCCACGTTCACCGTAGTCGAGCGTCCAGTGATTGACATACATACCCACGAACTTATCCGCGAGGTCACGGCCCATGTCCCGCGCATATTGCAACGCGTGCTGCACTGCTTCGGCGCGATGATTGAGACTGAACTGGATGCTCGCCGTCAAAATGTCCGAAACCTGTTTGCGCATTTTTGGTTCATGGCGCTTGTGAATTACGTTCCCGCCCAAGGGCAACGGGAGGCCGTCGTTCTCCCCTCCCCACCAGACGCCAAGGTCTTCGCACACGACCAACCCTTCGTTCTGATATGTCAATTGGCCTTCGTGAATGATCAGGCCCACATCCGCCCGACCTCCACGAACCGCCTGAAAAATATGGTCAAACGGCACGACTAGATAGTTAAGCTGCGCCGCCGGTTTGCCCAGCCACAGTTGCAGCGCCAGAAACGCGCTCGTCATGGTCCCCGGCACGGCAATTTTCTTTCGCGCCACTTCTTCGCGGGAAAATTTCTGCTTTGCCACCAGCATCGGCCCATAACCATCCCCCATGCTCGCCCCGCTGGGGAGCAGCGCATAGTGGTCGCTCACGTTGGCGTAGGCATGAATGCTCACGGCCGAAATGTCCAACTCCCCGCGCGTGGCACGCTCATTGAGCGTTTGGATATCCTGCAGAATATGCTCAAACCGAAAACCGGGCGCCGGAATCAATTCCTTTGCCAATCCGTAAAACATGAAGGCATCGTCCGGGTCGGGTGAATGGCCAAGCGTCAAGGTTTGTGTCTGCATCTGCGACATGTTTCCGGTTGGAAAAATGCCTGTCGACCAAAATCTTTGGCGGGCCATTTGCTGATAAGCAGGCTCGTGAACAGCTTTCCGAATGGTTTCCAAGGTGAAATCGTGCGTCAACCCCAGGGTTGGCGAAGGCTATTTCCATCGCCGTCGCCCCGCCCGGCGGACTCGCTGGTGGGAACCAAAGAACTTCCGGTCGCTTCGCCACTGACCACCGCGCCTCCCCCAAACCAATCACGCTCCCGGAATTTTTTCTCCAGTGTACGGATGCGACTGGTCGGGACTATTTTCGTCGCCATCGCACCGCCGATGGCGTTTCTCTATTACTTCCAACTGGAAAATTGGGCGGGCTTTCTGGTGGGCCTCGTCGCTTTGGCGGCCGCTTGGTACGGCGGTGAGCGGTTTATCATGCGGCAGCTTCGAATTCTACTGAGCACCACCGAGCAACTGGCGACGGGTGACCTCAGCACCCGCACCGGAATCCGTGAAATCACGGGTGAACTGGCACAACTTGCCCACACTTTCGACACGATGGCGGAGTCGCTACAACAGCGGGAACGGGAGCGTATCGCAACCGAAAAACTTCTGCTCAGTCGCGCCCAACAGCAGACCGTCGTGGCCGCGCTGGGCCAGTTCGCCATGGTCAGCCAGGACTTCAACGGTCTGCTCACCCAAGCGTTGCAGTTCGCTTGTCAAATTCTTGAAACGCCTTTTGTCCATGTGCTCGAATTGCTGCCGGACCGAAAATCACTCGAGCTTCGAGCCGGCCTGGGCTGGAAAGCGGGTCGCGTCGGATCTGAAATCATTGAAGCTCATGGGCGTTCCCAGGCCGCCTTCGTGTTGACGAGCGGCGAACCCATGGTCATCCCGGATATGCGCGAAGAACATCGGTTCATTGCGCCGCGCCTGCTCCTCGATCACACTATTGTCAGTGGCATCTGCGTCGTCATCGCCACGCGTCAACAACCCTATGGGGTGCTGGGGGTTTACTCCCAAAAACCACGTCATTACACCGAGGACGAAGTTCAGTTCCTGCTCGCGGTCGCCAACGCACTCGGCACGGCGGTTGATCGCCTGCGGACCGAAACTGAGTTGCAGAAACTCGCGGCCTTTGCCCAACTCAATCCCAACCCCGCGATGGAGCTCACCCCGGATGGCGCCATCACCTACTTCAACGACACCGCCCTGCGGCTCGCCCTCTCGGTAAATCAAAATCACCCCCGCGGAATTCTGCCCCCGAACGTGGCCGACATGGTCACCGCCTGTCTTGCCGAGGGGCATTCCAAGACGCACCACGAAACGCGACTCGCCGGGCGCACGTTGGAATGGTCCTTCCATCCTGTCCCCGCGAATCGAGTCGTGCATTGTTACGTCGCCGACATCACTGAGCGGTTGAGTCTCGAAAGCCAGTTGCGCCAGTCGCAGAAGATGGAATCCATCGGCCAACTCGCCGCCGGGGTGGCGCATGATTTCAACAACATGCTCACCATCATCCAGGGTCATGTCGGCATGCTGATGGCCCGCCCCGGCATGGCCGCGCAGGCCCTCGATTCGGCGCAGGCGGTGTTTTTCGCCGCCGAACGCGCCGCGAGTCTGACGCGGCAATTGCTCATGTTCAGCCGCAAAAACGTGATGCAGCTCAAGCTGCTTGATCTGAGCGAGGTCGTATTGACCTTGAGCAAAATGCTCCGCCGACTCCTGGGCGAAACCATCACCCTCAATTTCACGCCTCCAACCCGTCTCCCGTTCATCCGCGGCGACAGCGGAATGGTCGAGCAGGTCATCATGAACCTCTGTGTCAACGCCCGGGACGCGATGGAAAGAGGCGGCACGCTCACCATCAGTCTGAGCGGGATTGACATCGCGAAAGATTATGTCCAGACACATCCGGAATCCCGCCCCGGTCCCCATGTCTGTTTGTGCGTGACGGACACCGGTTGCGGCATGGACACCTATGTCATCGGCCGTATTTTCGAACCGTTCTTTACCACCAAGGAAGTCGGCAAAGGCACAGGCCTGGGCCTCGCTACCGTGTACGGCATCGTCAAACAACATGGCGGATGGGTTGAGGTCACGAGTAAAACTGGCAGCGGCACCACGTTCAATGTCTTCCTCCCGGCCAGTGCCGAGACCGCCAAACCCACCAAAGAAGACCCGGCCCCCAATGGACCCGTCACTGGTGGCAAAGAAACCATCCTCGTCGTCGAAGATGAACCCGTGCTGCGCGAAATGGCTCAACTCATCCTTGAAGAATGTGGATACCAGGTTTTTGTGGCGGCCAACGGCCGCGACGCCATTGAATTATGGGATCGCCACCCGAACAGCGTGGATCTGCTCTTCACGGACATGGTGATGCCCGCTGGCGTTTCCGGCGTGGAGCTGGCCAGCAAACTTCTCGGACACCGCCCGCCGCTACGCGTCGTCTTTGCCAGTGGCTACACCGTGGACGACATCAGCACGGATTTTCTCGAACGCCACAACGACGCCCGGTTCCTCCAGAAGCCGTATAATCGCGCCACGCTCGCCCGCGCCGTACGCGAATCCCTCGACAAGTTAGCCAGCCAACAAAAGACCGTCCGATCCGTCATGGCTTGAACCGCCGGAAGTTAATTTCGGAGCCGCCGTTCACTTATTCACGAGGGCCAGGACTTGGTTAACGACTTCGTCAGTTTTGACCAGCGTCATAGCGCCCCCTCTCGGTTTGATCTCCACTTCGCCGTTGGCGAGTGATTTTTCACCGATGCTGACTCGGATCGGAAAACCAACCAGATCCGCGTCTTTAAACTTGACGCCTGGGCGCTCGTCGCGGTCGTCGAGAATGACATCCACGCCGCGCGCGCTCAGTCCGGCATAAATCGTTTCCGCCAGCATCATGCAGCCGTTGTCCGCCGCCACGTTTAGCGGCGTGATGCACACCTGATAGGGCGCTACGCTCAATGGCCAGATGATCCCGTCCTTGTCATTGCACTGCTCGATGATCGCCTGCAATGTGCGCGTGACCCCGATACCGTAACAACCCATCACGCACGGATTCCGCGCGCCTGCTTCGTCGAGATAATACGAGCCGAGCTTCTCGCTGTATTTCGTACCGAGCTTGAACACATGCCCAACCTCGATGGCGCGACGAATCTTCAGCATCTTGCCGCATTTGCCACACGGCTCGCCCGCGGTGACTGTGCGCAGATCAAACCAATCAGTGACCTTGATGTCCCGCTCGATGGAGACATTACGGAAATGGAATCCGTCTTCATTCGCGCCGGTGGTCATGTCGTTCGCGCCGCGCAGGCGCTCATCGGTCAAAATTCTCATTTCCTCCCAGCCATGGACTCTTCGCAACTGCAGGTGAGCATTTCGCTTATCCCCCAGAAAATGTTCAAACTGAACATTCACTGCACCAAGGCTTCCCGGCTTCGCACTCAGTAGATCATAAATCTCGTCAGGCGTCGCAGGTCGCGCCGCCACGGCACCGGTTCGGGCCAGAAACTTGGTTTCATTTAACTGATCATCACCACGAATCAGAATCAGCACCGGCTTGCTGTCGGCAATGTAAACGAGTGTCTTGATCTGGCGGTTGGCAGCAATCTTGTGGGGCTCCTTTCTCAACGCCTCAATGGTGACGACGCCCGGCGTGGCGAACTTCTCAATCGCCGCGCCGATTTCGCGCGCCGCCGTCTTAGGAATGCCGCTCGTGGCTTTTTCGATGTTCGCCGCGTAACCGCACGCTTCACAAAACACCACGTCGTTCTCGCCCGTGTCTGCCGGCACCATGAATTCATGCGAGTGATTGCCGCCGATGACACCGGTGTCGGCTTCGACCGGGAAGTTTTGCACCCCGCAGCGATCAAAGATGCGCTTGTAGGCGTCGTACATTTTCTGATAACTCGCCATCGCATTTTCGTCCGTGGTGTCGAAGGAATACGCGTCCTTCATGATGAATTCTTTGGCGCGCATCAAACCGAAGCGCGGGCGGATTTCATCCCGGAACTTGCTGCTGACCTGGTAAAAGTTCTTGGGCAACTGGCGATACGAGTTGATCTCGCTCGCCGCCATCGTCGTAATGACTTCCTCGGCCGTCGG
>JANYBF010000101.1 GCA_025360895.1 Verrucomicrobiota bacterium | reverse complement strand
GACCGGCGCACATTGATCCGCCGGTTGAGCTTTGATTTGACCGGCCTGCCGCCCACGCCGGAGGAAGTCACGGACTTTTTGCGTGACAAGGACCAACGTGCTTATGAAAAGCTCGTGGACCGATTGCTAGCGTCGCCGCGTTACGGCGAACGCTGGGCGCGGCATTGGCTCGACACGGTTCACTACGGTGAAACACACGGTTACGACAAAGACAAACCCCGGCTGAATGCCTGGCCGTATCGGGACTACGTCATCCGCTCGCTCAATGAGGACAAACCGTATTCGCGTTTCGTCAAGGAACAACTGGCCGGCGACATCCTGTTTCCCGCCGAACCGGACGGGATTGTCGCACTGGGATTTATCGCCGCGGGGCCGTGGGATTTCGTCGGCCACGTCGAACTGCCCATTCAAAAAACCGACGGGCTGATTGCGCGCTACAACGACCGCGACGACATGGTGATGACGACCATCTCCACCTTTCAAAGCCTCACCGTCCACTGCGCCCGCTGTCACGACCACAAGTTCGACCCCATCTCCCAAAAGGATTACTACAGCTTGCAGGCGGTGTTCGCGGGCGTGGACCGCGCCGACCGCAGCTTCGATTCGGACAAAAAAATCGCCACCCAGCGTTATGCCTTGCTGACGAAAAAGAAGCCGCTCGAAGAACACCTTGCAGAATTGACCGACCAAATCGCAAAGATCTCGAGCCTCGAAATTCAAGATCTCGACGACCGGTTGAGCAAGCTCAAAGCGCAACTCGACTTGATTGCCCGCACTGCCAACAGCGACAAAAGTCCCGGCAATGGCTATCACAGCGGCATCGAGGCCAAACCCGATACTGTAAAATGGGTGCAGGTTGACCTTGGCCAATCGCTGCCGCTCGACGAGATCCGCTTGATTCCTGCACGCCCGGTTGATTTTCCCGACACTCCGGGCTTCGGCTTTCCTGTGCGTTTCCGGGTGGAGCTTTCGGACGACGCTGAATTCACAGCCCGCCAAATGATTGCCGATCACACCGCCACGGATTTCAAAAATCCCGGCGACAATCCCGTTTTACTTTCCTCAAAGCAAAACCAAGCGCGCTTTGTTCGCGTCACGGCTACGCGGCTATGGGAACGGACGAGTGATTACGTCTTCGCACTAGCGGAAATACAGGTGCTCGCGAGCGGAACAAACGCGGCGCTCGGTGCGACCGTGAGTGCGCTGGATTCGATTGAGGCCGGGTCCTGGTCGAAGAAATTCCTCGTGGACGGCTTCCACAGCCGAGGCAAGCTGACCGACCCGCTTGCCCTTACAATAGCTTCCGACAAGGAGAAACTGGAAACCGAAGTCAAATTACTTGCCGGGCAACGTGGGCAATTGGTGGAAACATTGACCGACGAGGCCACGCGCAAGGAGCTGGCCCTGACCACGAACGAGTTAACGCAGATCACCGACGCCCTTGCTGCGCTGCCGCCGCTGAAGAAAGTTTATGCGGCCGCGAACGATTTCAAGCGGGAGGGCAGTTTCATTCCGGCCAAAACGCCCCGCCCCGTGCATCTGCTGGCCCGCGGCGACGTCAACAAACCGGGCGACCTCATGGCTGCGGCCGGCATCGTGTCCGTTCCCGGACCGGATTCGCGTTTTGAAATTGCCGACGCAACCGACGAGGGCGCGCGGCGCGGCGCACTGGCCCGATGGATCACCGATCCAAAGAACATGCTGACGCGTCGCTCCATCGTCAATCGCATCTGGCATTATCATTTCGGCCGCGGCCTCGTAGAAACGCCGAACGACTTCGGCCACATGGGCGCGCGGCCGAGTCATCCCGAATTGCTCGACTGGCTCGCGTTTTGGTTTTTGGACCATGGGGAATCCTTGAAACAATTGCATCGCCTCCTGGTTACCAGCGCGACGTATCGGCAAAGCTCCGCAAATAATTCTGAGTTTGCCCGGCAGGATTCGGACAACCGGTATCTCTGGCGGATGAACCGCACCCGGCTTGACGCGGAAACCGTCCACGACTCCATGCTCCTCATCAGCGGCAAACTCGACCTGACGATGGGTGGCCCGGCGGTGCAGCAGTTCTATTTTAAGGATGATCATTCGCCCGTCTATGACTACACCCGGTTCGACGTGGACAGCCCGGCAGGTTACCGGCGTGGCATTTATCGCTTCATCGTGCGCAGCGTCCCCGACCCACTGATGGAATCATTGGACTGCCCGGAC
>JANYBF010000095.1 GCA_025360895.1 Verrucomicrobiota bacterium | reverse complement strand
GCTGGGTTTCCCCGGCAGACAAATCACTAGCGCATTACCCACGACTACCGCCAGATTTCGCGAAAGGATGGCGTTGGAAGTGAGTTTCATGGATTCCGCGCGCATGACTTCGCCGAAGCCGGGCAATTCGCGCACGGCAATCTCGCGCACGGCTTCCGGCGTTACGTCTCGCAACGCGACACCCGTGCCGCCGGTGGTGAGAATTAACTGGCAGCCTTTGGTGATCAACGCACGGATGGCTTGCTGGATTTCGTGCTTCTCGTCGGGGACGAGCGAATCATGGAGAATCCGCCAGCAATAGCCTTCCGCTGCCCGCTTGAGCGCGGGTCCGCCGAGATCATCGTAAAGCCCGCGCGAGGCACGATCCGAAATGGTGATGAGGCCGACTTGAATTTGCATGGACTGATTTTACTGCAACGGTGATTGTTAGTTTTGATCCTGCTTGCTTGAGCGACTTGGCGCCGGGCGCTTGGTCTTTGATAGAAGCCTCACATCCGTGATCCGCATTGTTTTATCCACCGCTTTGCACATGTCGTAGATCGTTAACGCCGCCACGCTCACGGCGGTCAACGCTTCCATCTCCACCCCCGTCTGGGCGGCAATTTTTGCCGAAGCCGTGATCACGATGCGGTCGTTGGTACGTGGGAACGTGAAATTCACCTCGCAATGCGTCAAGGGCAGGGGATGGCAGAGGGGAATAAGCTCGCCGGTTTTCTTGGCCGCCAGAATCCCGGCCAGCCGCGCGGCGGCCAGCACGTTGCCTTTGGCGATCCTTTGGGAGTTAATCAGTAAGAGCGTCTTTTTTGCCAAACGGATTTCGCCCCCGGCCACGGCTTCGCGCAGCAGGATGGGTTTGGCGGACACGTCCACCATGCTGGCTTCGCCCCGAGTATTGATATGAGAGAGTCGGCTCACGACCATGGGATAGCGGTTTTCGAGTGCGATGACAAAAGTCTTTTCGCGATCTGGGGTATTTTTTCGTTTGCCATGCCGTTGGGGAAATTTCCTTTGCGATAATAATACTGTGTGTTATTATATTTCTGTAATGACAGAAATAAAGAAATCAAAAACCAAGAAAGGAATACTATGAACTGGATCATCAGCACCTACATTGCCTACCTGGCCATCAGTGTCGCCCTTACCGTTTGGGTGGCGCGTACGTTGCACAAAAGCGGCCGAATTTTTCTCGTGGACAGCTTTCTCGGAAACGAAAAGCTCGCGGATTCGGTCAACCACCTGCTGGTGGTTGGATTTTACCTCATCAACATCGGTTTCGTCACGCTGGCCTTGAAATACGGGGTGGCGGCGGCCAGTGCCCAGGAAGCGGTCGAAACGTTGAGCACCAAAGTTGGGTTGGTGCTGCTGGTGCTGGGCGGGATGCACTTTTTCAATCTCTACGTCTTCACGAAGATGCGGAAGCGGGCTTTGGCCCACCGACCCGCGCCCCCTTTTTTGCCGGCGGGCGTGGCGATGACTCCGGTGCACTGAAACAATCGTTGTCTGAGTCAAACGGGGCGGCGAGGTCGTCGCCCTGTTCTAGTTATCCAAGCCCTAAATTGCTTTCCGCCACTCCTGAATTGCTGTCCGCATTTGCTCCGCCGCGTTTAGTTTCGGCTGCACGAACTTTGGGGTGAACCACGGAAATGTGCCGACGAGATCGTGTGTCACCAGAATCTGCCCATCGCAATCCGGTCCCGAGCCAATGCCAATGGTGGCATACGGAAATCGCCCGGTTATTTCCCTCGCAACCGGGGGGGTGACTAATTCGAGGACCACGGCAAAGGCCCCAGCTTCCGCCAGGGCCGCAGCGTCATCGAGCAGTTTCGCATGCCCCGTGTCATCGCGACCCTTGATCCGATACTTGCCGCCTTCTTCCAAGATATGCTGTGGCAGCATGCCGAGATGGCCGATGAACGGGATGCCCGTGGCGACGATGGCGTGAACTTGCGGGAGAATTTCCCGTCCCCCTTCGGCCTTGACGTATTCCGCACCGGCGGCCACGAGTCGCTGCGCATTGGCCACGGCGGTCTCGGGGGTTTCGTAGGCGTGGAAAGGCAGATCCGCACCAAGCAAAGCATTCGTATTCCCACGGGCGGCCGCGCGGGTGTGATGTTCCATCTCGGCCATCGAAACGAGGGTGGTGTTCGGATAGCCGAGGACGACCATGCCCAGCGAATCACCCACCAGGAGCAAGGGCACGCCACACTCATCCAGCAGTTTTGCCAGGGGATAATCGTAAGCCGTAAGGGCGGCGATCTTTTCGCCGCGCTGTTTCATGGCCCGGATGGTCTCGGGAGTGACTTTCATGCTCATCAGCCACGGAAACTCTCAAGTAATTCCTCAGGCGAAGGGGTGGCCGTGCCAACCTTTCCCACCACGATGCCCGCCGCATGATTGGAAAAAATGGCGGCCTCGATGGGCGAAGCGCCGGCGGCAATGGCTAACGTGAAGGTGCTGATCACCGTGTCGCCGGCACCGGAGACGTCAAACACTTCCTGCGCCACGGTGGGAATGTGAAACGGTTTCTGCCCTCGTTGGCAGAGCAACATGCCAAGTTCGCCCAACGTGATGAGCAGCACGGCGGGGCGGAGCTCATTCAGCAACCGCTCGGCGGCGAGCATCAGATTTTTATCCGCCAGCGGGTTCGCGTTCCGCGTGTCGTCCAAAAGATTCGCCAGTTCGAAAGTTTCTTTTCGGTTCGGCGTGATGAGGGACAAGCTCGCCAGATTCAAGTGGTGGACGGGTTTCGGGTCGAAGCTCAGCCAGACGCCTTGGTCGCGGCAAAGCACTTTTACCTCATTCAGCAGCGCCTGCGTGACGACCCCTTTGCCATAATCGCCCACGATGACGGCGTCCACGCGATGAAGTTGCGCCTTGAGCGCGGTGACCAGCCGGGTCGTCAACACGTCGTTGAGATGGCTGCGCGTCTCGCGGTCAATGCGCACGACCTGCTGCTGGTTGGCGACGATGCGCGTCTTGCGGGTGGTGGCGCGCGCGGAACTTGCGAGGAGGCCGCCGCAACCGACGTGTTGCGCTTTTAGCAATAACTTGAGTGTTTTGGCCGCATCGTCCTGGCCGATGGCCCCGAATAACTCGGTCGGTACGTTCAACGCCGTAAGGTTGCGCGCCACATTCGCCGCACCGCCGGGCATGAAACTCTCGCGTTGAAAATCCACCACCGGCACGGGGGCTTCCGGCGAAATCCGGGCCACGCTGCCCCAGATAAACTGGTCGAGCATCACGTCGCCGATGACGAGAACGCGGGTCTTGCGGGCGGCGGTGAGAAGCTGACGCACGCGCGCCGGTGATAAGGTGTTTTGATTCATGGTCAATCCAGAAACCCCGTGAGTGGACTCGTCGCATTAGCAGTTTCGCTTTGGTCGCCCAAACCGGATTCATACGCCGCCCGGCCCGCTTCCACTGCCATCTTAAATGCGATCGCCATGCGATTAGGGTCCTGTGTCACCGCGATCGCCGTGTTCACCAACGCCGCGTCCGCGCCGAGCTCCATCGCCTCCGCCGCGTGGCTGGGGGCGCCCAGGCCCGCATCCACGACGACAGGTACCGTGGCTTGTTCAATGATGATGCGGAGCTGATCGCGTGTCTGGAGGCCGCGATTCGAGCCGATGGGAGAGCCGAGTGGCATGACGGTGGCCGTGCCGATGTCCTGCAACCGTTTGGCGAGCACCGGATCGGCATTGATATACGGCAGCACGATAAAACCCTCCTTCACCAAAATCTCCGCCGCCTTAAACGTCTCCACGGGATCGGGCAGCAAGTAGCGCGGGTCGGGATGGATCTCGAGCTTCACCCAGTTGGGCAACCCGGCGGCGACGGCCAGCCGGGCGAGCCGGACGGCTTCCTCGGCGTTCATCGCGCCACTGGTGTTCGGGAGCAGGAGGTATTGCTTGGGGTCAACGAATTCGAGGATGTTGGCAAACGGATCTTTCTTCCCGCTCAAGTCCGCGCGGCGCAACGCCACCGTGACTATTTCTGTGCCGCTGGCCGCCAGGGCGTCGCGCATGGCTTCGGGCGATGCAAATTTCCCCGTGCCCAGAATCAGGCGCGATTGAAAGGTCCGGCCGGCGATGACGAGCGGTTTGTTGGATAACGACATCCCGCCCAATCTAGTCGGGGCGGGAGTCATTTGTCGAGCGACGAGCGGATCAGAAGCGGTAGGTGAACGCGATGGTTGCCGCGTGCGTGGCCGTTCCGCCCAGGTGGATGCTATCGGAGGTGGGCCCGCCGTTGTTGACGATGAGATTGGCGCTCATTTCGGATGAGGTGGTAGCGAAGTAATGATACTCGACGCTTATACCCATGCGGTCATTGATCGCAAAGCGCAACCCGGCAAAGGCCTGGTAGGCGAAGACCAAGCCGGCGACACTTCCGTCCATGGTAGTTATGCCCGTTGGGCCAACAATCACCAGGTCGTCCGCCGATAAAACCGTTGACGAAAATCCCAGGCCGCCACCGAAGTAGGGGCTCACCCGATGCCAGGCCGGGCAGTGAAACCGGGCATTCAGGAGCAGGGGGATATTCACCAGCGACGCCTGCGTTTCCAGTGCGCCGGTAATGGACTTAATTTCATTGGCCACGAAGCCCGTTTGAACCTCGGCATCGAACCAGTCGGTCACGCCGTAACCGCCGCGGAGTCCGAGCCAGAGACCGGGGTCAAACTTCACCTCGCTGTTGGGCAGGACCGGTCCGAAGAACTCGTTTAATTGGGTATCCATGGTGACCGCGCCACCAATGTCACCTTCCACATAGAACTTGTTCTTCTCAGCCTGCGCCGACAACAAGGGCAGCAACGCCACGCTCCACATGGCCAGTCGAATGACGGATACAGATCGGAAGTTTATTTGCATAGCTTGTTTGATTTGTTTGGTCGAACCATGGGCGTGACGCCTCATCCGATAAGACTTTCGGCAACAATTGTCAATCCGCCGAAAATGAGGGTTGGAACGCCATAAGTCGGCCCCAATGCTAACGCGATGGAAATGATCCTTTCGTGGCTCGGTTTCGATAACAGCTCGGTCCCGAAACGGTCACGCGCCATGAGTGGGAAGCACACTAACATTTGCTAATCAGGGCGGGCGTTACGGCGCGCGCCAGGTCACTGGCGGCGGCAAGGCTTGGGTTTCGGGGTGCGCGCATAATATATTTGTCCGCTTTGCGCGGACGGTGGGTCTTTACTAGTGTTGCAAGATGACCGACACTCAGCAATTACTCGCCCAATACGTCACGACCGGTTCGGAGCCGGCCTTTCGCGAACTCGTGGCGCGCTACGTGGATCTGGTTTATTCCTCCGCCGTCCGGCTGGTGAATGGCGATACGCATCGGGCGGAGGATGTCACGCAAACGGTTTTTGCGGACCTGGCCCGGCTGGCGCGCACCCTTTCGCGCGAAGTGACGCTCGGCGGCTGGTTGCACCGGCACACCTGTTTCGTGGCCAGCAACGCCATGCGGAGCGAACGTCGGCGTCAAGCACGAGAAAGGCAGGCGGTTGAAATGAATGCCAGCGAAGATCATTCCGCCGCGAAACTTGCGTTGCTCGCGCCGATCCTGGACGAAGCCGTCAATCAACTGGGCGCGGAAGATCGCGCCGCCATCCTCCTGCGGTTTTTTGAGCAGCACGATTTCCAGTCCGTGGGCGAAGCGCTCGGCAGCAATGAAGAAGCCGCCCGCAAGCGG
>JANYBF010000083.1 GCA_025360895.1 Verrucomicrobiota bacterium | reverse complement strand
GGACATCTTCAGCGGGCAGACTGCGGCAACGCAGCTTGGCCATCAGTTCAGTTTTATCAGCGGAACGCACCTTCAGTGTAATGGCCATCCCAAAACCCTACCAACTCAATGTATCAGAAGTCAATGTTACAGTGCACTAGGAGCGGATTTTACAACAGGAACCCATGTGCCAAGCGCATCGGCGCTGTCAAACCAGTTAGCTCAAACTTGTGGAGCTATTTTTTCCACCGTTGGCGGCAGCCCTTACGTGGCGGTGTTGAATCTCGGGCAAGGCCACGCGGCCAGTGGCACGAATGGCATAGGTGGCGTCGATGCCAATGGAAACCTGTCCTACACCCTTCCTATTCGCATTTCTTTCGTGCTCACAAACGACGGTTTTACACCGGCAATCGTTGATTTCGTTTCCCTTCGGAACGATCTGCTTGCAAATAGCGGGCGCCCGGTCACGCTGAGTGCTTACACCGCCACGGGCGCATACATCGCAACCGCCACCGCTATTGACGATCACCCTTTCACGTTATCAGTTACGAATATTGGAATCCATTCAGTGATAACTACCGTTCCGGTCGAATTCGAGGCTGCGGCCCTTGACGACTTCACATTTACTGTCCCCACTGCCTCGCCTACGAACGCCCTGCCAATCAATCTGCAAGCCCAAAGGGCCATAGCTGTTAGTTGGGCGTCGGAATCCAACCGGGTGTATCAGGTCCAGTGGGCTCCATCTCTTAACACAAATCTCTGGGGTCCTCTTGTTTCCTCAGTAGTTGGTTCCGGAGGCACGAACACGATCTTCGATATTGCTGAACCCGGAAGCCGCTTCTACCGGGTAATTGTGTTGAGATAGTCCACCCCTTCATTTCCCCACAGATACCGCGTCTCCACTCACCTCAACTACCCCGGCAAATGGGAGCGTGTAGTCCAAACTTTGACTACACGAAGCAGAGTTAAGCGTTAAAAGCGAAAACGGAGCGCCATCTCACACCGTCAGGATTTCTTTTTCCTTGTGGGCCAGATGTAGGTCAATCTTGCCGATGAAACCATCCGTCAATTTTTGCAAATCCTTTTCGGCCTGCTTTTCCTCGTCCTCGGTCACGCCGCTGTCGTGTGCGTGCTTCTTGAGCAGATCCATCGCATCCCGCCGGACGTGACGGATCGCCACCCGCCCGTCTTCCGTCATTTTCTTGATGATCTTGACGAACTCCAAACGGCGTTCCTGGCTGAGTTCCGGAAAGAAAATCCGCAGGACCTTGCCTTGCACGGCGGGGGAGAGGCCAAGGTTCGCTTTTTGAATCGCCTTCTCAATCGCCCCGATCGTGCTGGCATCCCACGGCTGGATGGCCAGGGTGCGCGCTTCCGGCGCGGTAATGCCGGCCAGTTCGCGGATGCGCATTTGCGAACCGTAGGTTTCCACGAGGATGTTTTCCACCAACGAAGCGGAGGCTTTGCCCGTGCGGACCCCGGCAAATTCGTTCACCACGACCTGTTCGGTCTTTTCCATCTTCTCTTCCGCTTCCAGTAAAATGTCGTCGAGTGCCATAATGGGATGACGTTACCAAAGCCGGGAAAAATGTATAGCCGCAAAACCCCGCAGCTCCGAACGCAGCCTTCAATCCCAAGAAAACCAGATTGCGCGTGAATTTGCGACCGGACGGGTTCGCCGTAACGCGCGGAATCCACTGCTGCCATCCCAATGGCAGCATCAGTATCCTGGCCTAGGAACCCAAAACCACTAAGCGCCCTGCCCTTCTCCCGCACCTCCGCGCCCAATCAATCGGTCCGCGTTTGCGCGCCCGTTTTGTTCGTCGGCGAGATCCGCACACAGTCGCAATTGCTATTTGTTTGCAAATTCCTGATGGCGGCGGCAACGATTGCTTAGGATGATCCTTTGGCAACCCCAATGCCGCCTGGCGCTGACGCTCGCGGCCGCTTTTACGCTCAGCTCGCTGATCGCCGCGCCCCCCGGCGGCGCCAGCAATCCCGGCACACCGTGGCCGGCGATGGATGCGCTCGGACGTAAGCTGCCCTCGCCGGATGAAGCCGGCCCGCCGCAGGCTAGTCGCTTCGTGGGCATCTTTTATTTCCAATGGCTCGTGCCCGAGATGCCCATCCCTCAAAGCCCCAACTGGGACGGCCCGTATGACATTGGGAAAATACTGGCGCGCGATCCCGAGGCACTGAAGAAACCCGACTCGCCGCTTTGGGGCCACGTCGGAGAATATCATTACTGGAGCGAACCCTTGTGGGGTTACTACCGGAGCGCCGACCCCTGGGTGATTCGCCGTCATGCGCAACTGCTCGCCGATGCTGGCGTGGACACGTTGATTCTGGATGCCACAAACGCGGAGACGTACCAGAAGGTTTACCTGGCACTGTGCGCGGTATTCAGCCAGATCCGGCAAACCGGCGGGCGCACCCCACAACTTGCCTTCATGCTCAACACACATGCCGGCGCTACGGCACAGAAACTTTACAACGACTTTTACCAACCCGGCCTATATCCAGAGTTGTGGTTTCGCTGGCAGGGCAAGCCGTTGCTTCTTTGCGATCCGGAAGCGGTCACGCCGGAGTTGCGCGCATTCTTCACGATGCGCACCGCACACTGGCCGTTCACGCTCACCAACACACCGTCCGCCTGGCATTGGGAAGCCACGTATCCGCAACCTTACGGCTACACCGACGATCCGAACCAACCGGAACAGGTAGTGGTTTCCGTCGCGCAAAATCTTCGCGCGCAAGATGGCAAAGTTACCAACATGAGTTCCGGTGAAGCGCGGGGCCGCAGCTTTCATGATGGCCGGCAGGATACGAGTGCGGGCGCAGTGAACTACGGCCACAATGTTCAGGAACAATGGCAGCGCGCGTTCGAACTCAAACCGCCGTTCGTGCTGGTCACCGGCTGGAACGAATGGATCGCCGGGCGTTGGGGCGAACCGAAAGGACCGTTGGTGTTCGTGGACCAACTCGATCAGGAATTCAGCCGCGACATCGAACCAATGACGGGTGGGCATGGCGACAATTACTACTGGCAACTCGTGGCGAATATCCGTCGGTACAAAGGCGCGCCCGCTTTGCCGAAAGCGTCCCCACCCAAAACCATCCGTATCCAAAACGGTTTCGAGCAATGGCGCGACGTGCTGCCGGAATTCGCGGATCACGTCGGTGAGACCATGCCGCGTGACTTCGACGGCCTGGCGGGCCAGCACTACACAAACCATTCCGGACGCAATGACCTGGTCGTGAGCAAAGTCGCGCGCGATGAGCAGAATGTTTATTTCTACGTCCGCACCGTCGCAAGCATCACGCCCAACTCCGGCGCGAACTGGATGTGGCTGCTGATTGATGCCGACCAAAATCCGATCACCGGTTGGGAAGGCTACGACTTCATCGTGAACCGCACCATGGGGGCCAAAGGCGAAACGTGGCTGGAGAAAAACGCGGGTGGTTGGAATTGGGAGAAAGTTTCGCCAGTCAGTGTCCGGGTCGCAGGCAATGAATTGCAACTGGCCATCCCGCGAGCGGCGCTGGGCCTTCCGCGCGGGACACGAACTACGATTGATTTCAAGTGGGCAGATAATCTCCAGCGTCCCGGCGAAATCATGGATTTCTACGTCAGCGGGGACGTCGCACCCGAAGGCCGGTTCAACTATCGGTATTCCGGCGAGTGATCGAAATTGTGAAAGCCGCGCCAAGCTGCGGCTCATTCATTTCGGCAGCCAACTCCTGGCCGGACCGCCCTGCTTGATCCATTCCTCGTCGAACACGGCGTGATTCACAACCGCACGTTCGTGCGAGGTGAAGATCAGATGAACCTTTCCGTCGCGCGTCGGCACGGCCATCGGGTAACCATAGTCGTAAGCGCCATCCGCCACGTTGCGTTGCCACGGCCAGGTCTGGCCGCCGTCCGGGGAAAGCGCGACGGTCAGCGGTGTCCGATCGTTCATGCTGTCGTTGAACACGAGCAAAAGGTTTCCGCTGCGCAGCCGGATAAAATCCACGGCGGCATTCGGGTTTTTGAATTGTGAGTTGACGCCCTCGCTCCACGTCCAGCCGCCATCGCTGGATTCGGCACGCACCAGCCAGCCGTTCGTGGTCGGTTCGTAGCTACCGCCGCGCCGGCAGTACGCGACAAGGAAATTGTCGCGCACCTCAACCGCCACCGGTTGGATGTTACCGGTAGCCGAACGGAGCGGGCCGGTTGGCTTCCATTCTTTTTTCTTCACGTCGTAATGGAAGAACAGTCCACGGCTATCGGCGCCCGTAGCTTCAGGATTGTTTCCGCCTTCGAAGTAGATCGGCAACAGATAGTCGCCGTTATGCAAAACAATCGGCTTGTTGCAAACCATCATGCCCTCCTCACTCACGAGCGGGAAGGCGTCGGACCAGGTCTCGGCGTTGTCCCGCGAAACTTTGGCTTGCACGCGCGAGGTGGACCAGGTCTCGCCATAACGCACGACGTAAAACAACCACACCAACCCGTCGGGCGCCTGCCAGATCACGCCATTGCCCACCGAGCGGAACGGATCGTGGGCGATAAGCGTGGGTGGCGTCCACTTGTGGCTGCCCTTTTTCAAGCGCGAACCGAAGACACCGGTGGAAGTGGCGTATTCACCCTCGCCGCCGTAATAGACCACATAGAGATCACCGTTGCGGAGTTCCTCAATCCGCGCCGGGTGCTTGTACGGGCCGGTCTTGATCTCCGGCCCAAACAGGCGTTCGATCCGAAGTTCGCCGGCGTGCAGCAGCGGGGTTGTTGCGGAAAGCCACAGACATGAGCCGAGCAGGACGGTTTTGCAAAGAATATCTTTCATTCGTAGTGGGCAGATCACCTGCCCAGAAAAACACGAGAGCCCCAAGCGGTCAAGCCAAGGGTCGGGGATGTGAAGCGCTCCGAGTGGGGCAGTCATCCAGTGCCGGCAAATCGGCTCAAGGTTGAACCGCGCCAACGGGTTTGGCCACGCCGTTGGTTGCAGACGGCGGCGCTTCGATCAACTGTTCTTCGAGGAACAGGTGTTGATAAACTTTTCCTTGGATTATTTCCATGATTTGGCGGGACGTGTGGCGACTACCGATGTCGGCGCGGCGACCAATGACCTTGCGGCCATCGGAGTTGGTGGCGCTCAGGGGCAGCCGCATCGCGAACAGCGGATAACGCTGGCTCAGATCGGCGAGGGTCAGGTTCGGGTCGTATTGGTAGCCATGAACGTCGGCGCCCGGCAGCAGGAAACGATAGCCTTCCTCCTTGGCGTTGAAGTTGATCGGCACCCAGACTTCCCGGCCGTTCGCGAAATGCTGAACATCCGCGCTGTAAGTGCCGAGCGGCCCGTCGAGCGGTCGCATAAAAGCGGCGAAGCAAAGCAGCGTCAGAACGGCCGCGACATTGACCACCGCCCGGGTGAATTGGGGCCGCGCCAGCGCGAGGATCACCAACCCGCCGGTGCCGAGCAGCAGCAACCAATACACCGGCGTGTAAACCGGACCGCCCGGCACGCCTTGCTGCAAGCGCCAGGACAAATACGCCAGCACGACGATCAAAATGCCGGTCACGATGAGGCTGGCATTGAATACCTGCCGGTTGATCCGCTCCCAATTCAGCGCGGCCAGCACGGCCAGCGCGGGCATCGCGGGCAACAAATACCGCTCGTCGCGCTGGCTCGGCAGGGCAAACGCCACGAACAGGGTGATGACCCAAATCCACAGCAACTTTTCCCCATCGCTCAATTCGGCACGGCGTTTGAAAGCGACGAAGAACAGGGCGATCACGGGAAAGCTCAACAACCCGGAGTTTAGCGGATACGCCACGACCAGCCGCCAGATGCTCGAATCGCCCCACAATAAATTTTTCAAATAACCGCCGCCGGACGGATCGAATTTCCCGGCGTTTTCTTTGAGCACAAATTCCCGGAAGATGGTCTCCGGCTGCGGATCCAGGAGAAACCACAAACCGAACACCGCCAATGAAAGGAGCCCCATGACCGCGATTTTCCAGGCGTCGCGCACGAGAAAAATTCGCACCTGATAACCGCGCTCACGCAAATACCACCACGAGAGACAGAGCACCACCGGCAACAGGAGCGCGAACGATTTGTAGAGCAAACCGATGCCGACGACCAGGCCCAGTAACACCGGCGCGAGCAGACGCGACTCGAACAGCACGGGGCGCCAATAGAGCAGCATGAAGAGCGGCACCAAAAGCCAGAAAACCAGCGGCGCATCGGTCAGGAACGGCCGCCCATAACGATAGGTGCTAAAGAAGGCGAGAAACGTCAACAACGCGAGGCCGCCGGTTTCCAGTTGCCGCGATAATTTCCATCCCAGCAGAAAAACCAGGCCCGCCGTGAGCAAGGTGTAGATCACGCTCGGAAACCGCAACCGCAGCAACGTCCAGTTTTTACCCCAATCCGTGGACGCGATGCCCTGCCAGAACAACAACGGCGGTTTGGTGTTCCGCATTCCCGCCAACTGGGACCGGAGCGGGAGCCAGTGGCCGCTGGCCGCCGTCAAACGCGTGATGTGCGCGTAGGGATCTTCATCGCCATTCTTGGGGATATGTGCGCTGCCGAGGCCGTACCAATAAGTAAATATCGCGAGGACGGTTGCCAGGCCGTACCAAATCAGCAGTCCGCGCGAGCGGGCGGGCGGGGTTGGAACTAGCCCGGACATGCGCCCTTCCCTTTGACCATCGCGAGCGCCTTGGCCAGCACCTGCTCGGGCGTGATTTGCTTGAGACATTGATTGTCGCCATCGCACGGCGACCGCCGGTGGTTGTAGGCCGTCAGGCAAGGCGAACAGGGCAGCGGCCGATGGAAACAGAAAGCGTTCTCCGCCAGCGAACCGTACAGCGCCGGCGTTTCCGGACCATACAGGATGATGGTTGGAATCGGGGTGATGGCCGCGAACTGGCCGGGGCCGCCGTCGTTGGTGATGAGCAGCGACGCGCGCTGGAACAACGCTAGCAAATGCCGGATGGATTTGGTGTAACCCGTCAGGTCAACGCAATGCGCGCTCTGGCAATGCGCCGCGATGGCTTGGCCGAGCGGTTTGTCTTCCGCGAGTCCGATGATTCCCACCGCATGGCCGGCGCGCAGAAGTTCCGCGCAGAGCCGGCGGTAATGTTCCGGCGGCCAGGCGCGGATCGGCAGAACGCCACCGCTGGGATAAACTAGGACCAGACCTTTGTCTTTGAGCGCGGGAAAATCCGCGTGCAACTGCGCGGCGGCTTGTTGCAATTCCGCTTCGGGAAATAGCAACATCGGCGGTGGCCCGGGCAACGGAATCACCGACTCCTTGCCGACCGGCATGGTCCGGGATTCGATGGCCGCGACGAGGGCAAGGAATTGCTGCGCGATGTGCTTGTAAGGATTGTAGAGCACCGGGCGATTGAGGAACGAGCCGCGATAAAGCCCCTCCTGCGTGTGCCGGTGAAAGCCCACGCGCACCCGCGCGCCCGACAGATACGACAAAATGCTGCTGATGCGCGCGAACAATTCGCAGTCAATCACAACATCGAACTTGAGCGCACGCATGGTTCGCAAGACGTTGAAACCATCCCGGACGAATTGCTTCAGGGAACGGTCGTTCACCGTCAAGACGTTCGCTTCGGGAATTACGCCGAGCAGATCGAGCACTTCGCGGTTGCGGGCGAACAGCAGGGCGTGGATCGCGGCGTCGGGATACTTCTGCTTCAACCGCGTGAACATGGCCTGCCCAAGCACGAGGCTGCCCATTTCGGAAAGCAGGATGACCAGCACCCGGCGCGGCGGCGCGGTCAAAGGCGCGGGCCGACGAAAGCGATGCAGCAGGGAAAATAGCGCGCAAATTGGTACCCCTGCAAAACGGTCGGCGGCACGCTGGAATTTGATATTCATGTCCGACGGAACGGGAAAACACTGACACGTTTGCGACGGACCCCGCAAGCTAACATTCAACGCCGACGGGTGAAGCGGCGCAACTTGACTGCCCCGACCCGGCGGCGATTAGCGGAGCGCCGATCTCTGATCCGGCGCGTTTCTGGGCCAGGCTCAATCCCGGCCGGGCCGCCGCCAGTGGGTGCGGTGCGGGTGGAAGTCGGGAAGGGAAGTCAGGAGAATCGGGAAGGGAAATTGGCCCAACCCGATTTTCATCCCACTGACCATCGCCCCGTTTGGTGGTTCACGACTGCGAACGCGGCGTCCGGCGCTCCTGAAAAATATTCACTGAATGCAACGCAGTTGAGAGAGCGCACTGCAAAAGCGTAAGCAGGAGTTTAACGCGGAGACGCAGAGGAAACGAGGCTCTCACTATGTCTGCCCTCCGCCCTCCGCCTTCAGTTTGAGCCTCCTCACGTCGGCTACTACCGTCCAAAAAACCCTCCACTTCATCTCCGCAAATGCTTTTCGTCGGCAGGCGAAGGAACTTCTTCGAGCTCCTCCGGCAGTATCTCGATCGTGGATTGCGCAAAGCTTCTGACTGCCTCGGAGGGATCGTTGCAAGCGGCGAGCAGAACTTGACAGGCCGCCGGGCTATAAGTCTCGACCTCCGCCAGCCACGCGGCGGCCAGAATCCGCGTTTCGGGATCGGGTGATTGGAGACACTTCGCCAGGGCGGGCAAGGCGATGTCCGGTCGGAGGCGCAGCTCGCAGGCCCCACCCCGCACCGTCACGGTGACGTGCACTCCTAGCTCGCCAGAGTCGCAGAGCGCCGCGGCGAAGGCGACCAATCGGAGGGCGACTCGCGGGTTCACGTGCACGGCGATGGCCTCACGCGG
>JANYBF010000065.1 GCA_025360895.1 Verrucomicrobiota bacterium | reverse complement strand
CCGTCAACGCGTGGGGGCCGCGCCTCGCCGGAGCCGCGCCCGCAGCCCAGCCCAGCCTCGCCCACACCCCCTGGCCGCCATCGCTTCCTCCCATCGCCGCCCAAGCTTCCCTCCCGCCTTCCAATATAATCCGATCTGCTGGTCAGGAAGGGCGTTTCTCGCCGCATCACGAATTTCCGGACGCGCGATTGAATTTGGTAAATGAACTTAATAATGAATAATAATTGTGCGCCGGGGAGATGGAAATCCCGCGAGGGAATTGCGTTTACTCCCCAAGGGCAGGCCGAATAATCTCTTGGGATCAGTAGTCTGAAATGGAATGAAAAAAATCATCGCGGTTGTTATTGTTTTGGGCCTGGGGGTCGCGGCCTACTTCCTACGGAATAATTTGCCGAAAGCCGGAACGCCGACCGGGGCGCCGGCCCACCCGACCACGGCGGAAGTCATTCAAACCAACATCAACTTTTCCGTGAATGCGGCGGGCGAGATCGGGCCGGCCGAACAGGTTTCCGTGCGGCCGGAGATCAACGGGAAGATTGAACAACTGCCGGTGGACATCGGCGACCGTGTGAAGAAGGGCGACCTGTTGTTCAAGCTCGACGACAAGGAACTGCAACAGCAGCGCGCCTCGAACCTCACGGACATCGAACGGGCCCGACTGTCGCTCGAAAAGGCCGAACGGGATTTCAAGCGGGCCGGGGAGTTGCTGGCCGAAAAACTCATTTCGCAGGAGCTGCACGATGATACCAAGACCATCTTTGAATTGGCCAAGAATTCCCTGGACCGGGCGCAGAAAGACCTGGCGATCATTGACGAGCGGTTGACCAAAACCGAAGTACGCGCGCCATTTGATTGCACCATCCTGACCCGCCCCGTTTCGACCGGTCAGGCAGTGTCGGGGTCTGGGGGGTTTAACAGCGGCACGGAAGTGCTGACCATTGCCGATTTGAACGCGATGGTGATCAACGCCCATGTGAACCAGGCCGATGTTCCGCGCCTCAAAATGGACCAGATGGTGGAAGTCACGGTGGAAGCGGTCGCGGGCCTTAAGGTGGCGGGCGTGGTGGAACGGATTGCGCCGCAAGCCACGATCAAGAACAACATCAAAGGGTTTGCGGCGCGCATCGCGCTCAAGAACCCCGATCCGCGCGTCCGGCCCGGGATGACGGCCAATATCAAAATTCCCGTCGCCTCCGCGGAGAACGTGACGGCAGTGCCGCTGGCCGCTGTGTTTACCGAAAAAAATCCAGAGACCGGCCAATACGAGCGCTTTGTTTACGTGCAACTGGGCGAAGCCTTGGAAAAGCGGAACGTCAAGGTCGGCGTCTCCGACTTTTTCTTCGCGGAAATCCAGTCGGGCCTTGCCGCCGGGGAGATCGTGGCGTTGGAACTGCCGAAAGAGGAACGCGACAAACAAACAAAGCAACTCGCCGGACAACGGCCCGGCATTGGCAATGGTGCGGTCCCGAACCCCAAGGCTGCGGTCGCCGCCGCGACCAGCGGCTCCGCCTCGAACGCCACAAGCAAAGCGCCGGCGCCGCGGGCGGAAGCGGGCAGTTCCCGTTAAACCCGATACGCCGGTTTTCCAACGCAAGTAAATCATGGCCTTGGTCGAACTCCGAAACGTCAGCAAGATTTATCGCCTCGGCGATGAGGAAATCCGCGCGCTGGACGATGTGACGACTGATATTGCCGAGGGCGAGTTCATTTCCATCATCGGTCCGTCGGGTAGCGGCAAGTCCACGCTCATGCACATTCTGGGCTGTCTCGACTCGCCGACGAAGGGCACGATCAAACTTGATGGCGTAATGATCCATGATGCGACCGCGCGCCAACTGGCGGCCATCCGGAATCAGAAAATTGGGTTTGTATTTCAGTTCTTCAATCTGTTGCCCAAACTCACCGTGTTGCAGAATACCGAACTGCCGATGATTTACAGCGGCGTGTCCGGCCGGGAACGCCGCGAGCGATCCATGGCCTCGCTGGAAGCGGTGGGCATGGCCAACCGCGCCAAGCATCGGCCCAGTCAGCTTTCCGGCGGTCAACAACAACGCGCAGCCATCGCTCGGGCCCTGGTGAACAGCCCCAAGATTGTCTTTGCCGATGAACCCACGGGCAACCTCGATTCCCACACGGGCGAGGCCATCCTGAGTTTGTTTCGCAAACTCAGCACCGAGGGCCGCACTATTGTGCTGGTCACGCACGATCCCGAAATTGCCGC
>JANYBF010000011.1 GCA_025360895.1 Verrucomicrobiota bacterium | reverse complement strand
CCAGCCTAGCGGACCAACTCTTGTCGAACAATATGCAACGAAGGTAGCGGCGGCCTGTCGCACCATTGATACGGCTGCGGAGTCGCCGAGTCTCGAGGTGCTGGCAAAGGCGGCGGGCATGAGCCGTTTTCATTTCCATCGCGTGTTCACGAGGATTGCCGGTCTGACGCCGAAGGCTTACGCCGTGGCTCAGCGCGAAGCGCGGATGCGTCAGGCGCTCCCCAAACGTAGTTCGGTGACCGAAGCCATTTACGAGGCCGGGTTCAACGCCAACAGCCGCTTCTACGCGGCGGCCAGGAGGATGCTCGGCATGACGCCGAAGAATTTCCGTCAAGGCGGGAAAGGCGAAGTCATCCATTTTGCCGTCGGCGAGTGTTCGTTGGGTTCGATTCTTGTGGCTGCATCGGAGAAGGGGGTTTGCGCGGTCTCGCTGGGGGACGACCCGAACCAACTCGGCCATAAACTCCAGGACCTTTTCCCCCAAGCGCAATTGATAGGCGGCGACAAGAAGTTCGAGCGCGTCGTTGCCTATCAATTGGTTGGTTTGGTTGAAGCGCCGAAACTCGGCTTGGATTTGCCGCTCGACATACGCGGCACGGCGTTCCAGCGGAGAGTCTGGAAAGCCTTGCGCACCATTCCCGCCGGCTCAACTGCCAGCTACACCAAAATCGCGCAACGCATCGGTTTGCCCAAGGCCGTGCGCGCGGTCGCGGGAGCGTGCGCCGCAAATGTGATCGCGGTCGCCATTCCATGTCACCGGGTGTTGCGCACGGACGGCAGCCTCTCTGGCTATCGCTGGGGCGTGGAACGGAAACGGGCGCTGCTGGAACGAGAAGCGGCCGCGTGAAACTGTCACCTCACCATTGAAGCATGGACTTATTTGGTAACGACCCCGCCGCCAATTTACTGCCCGGTGACGGGACGGTGAACTATTTCGGGCAAATCCTCGACCCTGACGAAGCACGCCGTTATTACGAGGCGTTGCTCACGAGCGTCCCATGGCAGAATGACGAGGCGATCATTTTTGGCCGGCACATCGTCACCGCGCGAAAAGTTGCGTGGTATGGAGACTCGGATTATTCCTACACCTATTCCGGGACAACCAAGCAGGCACTCGCTTGGACGGAAGAATTGCTGGCGCTTAAAGGCATGGTGGAAAAACTGACCGCCGCAAAGTTCAATTCCTGCCTGCTCAATCTTTATCACGACGGCAGCGAGGGAATGGCCTGGCACAGCGATGACGAGAGTTCGCTCGGCAAAGATTCAACTATCGCCTCGTTGAGCTTCGGCGCGGAACGAAAGTTCTGCTTCAAGCACAAGCAAACGCATCAGACCGTTGCCATCGTTCTGGAGAATGGCAGCCTGCTGGTCATGAAGGATGCCACCCAAACTTACTGGCGACACTGCCTGCCGAAGTCAAAGCGGATCAAAACCCCACGGATCAATCTCACCTTCCGCACCATGGTTTGCGAGTGAAAGCCCGTTAATAAGTAGCAGCCGGCGTAAGGAAGCTCTAACTTTGGACTAGAGCCGCTAGGCACAACCGAGAAATTTGAGCCTCCTTACGTCGGCTGCTACCACCACGGTTTAAAACTCGAAACCGGCGCCAGCCCAAGGGTCAGGCAAATTCAGCATAATAACGACGCCATCAACCGCATTGCGCCTGGTGGCGCAAGGCGTGATCCACCAGCACCAGCGCGGTCATCGCCTCCACCATCGGCACGGCGCGCGGCAGCACGCAGGGATCGTGACGCCCCCGCCCCTTCAAGGTGGTGTTCTTGAAATCCTCGGTCACGGTCGCCTGCTCGTGCATGACGGTGGCCACCGGCTTGAACGCGACGCGGAAACAAATCGGCTCGCCGTTGCTGATGCCGCCTTGAATGCCGCCGGAACGGTTGGTCAGCGTGTGAACCTTGCCGCCCTTCATGCGAAACGCATCGTTATGTTGCCGGCCCGTCATCAAGGTTCCTGCAAACCCGCTGCCGATCTCAAAGCCCTTCGTTGCCGGCAAGCTGAGCATCGCCTTGGCGAGGTCGGCTTCGAGCCGGTCGAACACCGGTTCGCCCCAGCCGGGCGGCACGCCGCGCGCCACGCCTTCGATCAGGCCGCCCACACTGTCGCCCGCGCGCCGCATCTTTTCGATGAGCCGGATCATCTTCTTCGCCGCTCCTTGATCCGGACAACGGATGATATTCGATTCGACGTCGGCGAATTTCACCCGGGCCGCATCCACTTGAGCGACGATGGACTGGACCTGCGTCACGTACGCCAACACTTCGACGCCAAATTTTTCGCGCAGAATTTTTTTGGCAATGGCCCCTGCGGCGACGCGCCCGATGGTTTCCCGCGCGCTGGTGCGACCCCCGCCGGGCCACGCCCGAATACCGTACTTGGCAAAATACG
>JANYBF010000032.1 GCA_025360895.1 Verrucomicrobiota bacterium | reverse complement strand
GTCCGGGGCCTTGTCCGCCAGCGTCCAGCCGATGAACTGCTGGAAGCTTAACCGGTCACTGACCTGATATTCCGTCTGTGCGTCGGACAGATTGTAAAAGCGTTGCACCACCAGCGTCTTGAACATCTTCAACCGGTCGTGCGGCGGCCGCCCGCCCGGCCCTTGGGCGGGCTTGACCAGCGCCGCGGCCAGCAACGGGCGGAACCGTTCCCAGTCCACCACGGCCTCCAGCCGGCTCAAGGGGTTGCCCTTGGTCAGCAACCATTGCACGCGCAGTTCGACGTCGAAGAAATCGAAGGTTTGGGGAGCTTGGCAGGTCGGCATGGCCAAACATAAACCGCCGCCGTTTTCCCGGCGACTATTTTCAGCCAGAGGCTTCATGTTTTTTTCCGGGTTTCCGGAGATGCCCTAACGCCAGACGCCCGCGTCAGCGGGGGTTGGGTTGCACTGTTTTGATCAGGCGAACAAAGCGTACGGACAGGTCTTCTCTGCCGCCCTTGGCGATGCAGAAGTCCGCCCAGCCGTGCTGGCGATTTTCGAAGGCGGCATCGGGCAGTTCCACGGTGGCCGTCTTCCACTTGGCGTCGTGGGTGCTTTGCACGGGATGGGACTTCTTCCACACCGCGTCCGGTCCCGCATCGTATTCGATCCACCACTCACCATCCCGGTCATCCAGGTAGGTGACCTTGATCAGCACTCGCGTTGGACCGCCTTTCAAGAACTGGTCGTCCACGTTGAAGTATAGACGGTGCGAACCACGGGCTTGATCGGTGCGCAGCGCTTCCCAGCTCCCGCCGTTCACCCCGGCGAACTTGGCCGGCGGTTCGATGCGATGGGTGGCCGTCGTGAGCCCATCCGGAGCGAGGTCACGCTGATAAAGCCAGCGCTCGAAGTTCCGGATGTTTTCCGTGCCATCGCCGCGCTGGTCGTCCACCAAGTAGGAATCGCGGTATTGCCGCAAGGCGACCCAGGCATCCGGGCTTTCCTGAACCTTTCTGCCCATCGTCCGGCGCATATACTGCAAGAGGTCGGATGCCACGCGGTAATCTCCGAGAAACACCCAGTTCATCCGCAAGCGGAGCATGTTCAACGTGGACAGCTTCAGGTAGTGGTATTTCTTCACATCCGACCAGAGGTAGTCGAAATCCTCGTTTTCGGTGCCGAAGAACCGCCGGTCGGCACTGATGAGGGGATGCTTCTCGTTGATCACCGAATAACGGAAACTTCCATCGGTCACGAGATCCAACCCCCAGTCGGGCCGCCAGGAAAAGCGGTTGAATGCCTCGGTAAAACCATCCCGCACGCCGGCGCCCGAGTTAAGGCAGGATTGCGAGAGGACATTGCCACCGTTCGATGTGTTGATCGTCCGGTCCCAGCGATTGAAGGTAGCCTCGTCGCCGGTCCACTCGATCCATTCGCGATTCCCGGTGCCGGTATAAACGATCCGGCCCGCGTCGTCCCCGAACGCCGCGACATAATCGGCCAGAGTCCGTTTGAACCAGGCCACGTAGTCTTCTGGTGTAAACCCGGCCTTCGACATCTCGGGCACCCATTTCAATGAGTATTCATTCCAGCGGAAGGCGTGGGGGAAATAGACGAAGCGGATTCGCGGATCCCGCCCGAAACCCTGCCGGGCAAATTCCTGCAGCAGCCGGCGAAACTCAGCCTCGAACCGCGGGTCCCAAATTTCATAGAAATCGCCGGGACTCCGAATCGTTGTCTTGCCAGTGAGGTAACCGCTGATGTCGTCGTAGCCGCCGTCGGGCCAGCGAAAGCGGTGGTGTTTTAGATCGGGATACTTGCGCTGGAGCCAGGCGGGGCAGTGGCCGACATCCGAGGCAAAGAGCCGGAGCCACAACGGGCGTCCGCGTGCCAGGGCGTTGGTCAGGAGCGACCAATCATAAACGCCCTCCTCGGGCTCAATCATCCGCCACGGCAGCACCAGGCCTTCCACATCCACAAACCCTGGCGGAGCCTCAGATGCGCCATAGACTCCACTGTTGAGGACGGGTTCGACCCAATCCGGCAACCACCAGTCATCCTGACCCGGTTGGTGCAAGGACTCGAAAGGCGTTGGCGAAGCCAGTCCGGCGGCGGTCAGTCGGGCGCCGACGAGGGTTGCCAGGAATGCAACCAGAAATAGCATCTGCAACCTGCGGCGCGGATTCCAAAAACCAAGGGATGGCATTGATGGCCTCATGGTGATGGGATCAGGCGGGCGTCCAGCAGTTGCTCGCGCCGGAGAACCAGTTGCCAACCCAAGTCACAGTGTAGTTCAGCGGCGCGGTGGCAGTAGCCGAGATTGCGGACACCGCGAGGGCCAGCCCTGTGGGGAGCCGCGGGCGGCGAGTGAACCGAGGTAGTTTCATTTGCGGCGCTGTGTAGATGCCACGCCGACGGACCGGGTGACGGTGCGGGTGATTGGTTCATGATGGTACCATCAGGGTTTGGTTTTCCGGCAATCTCACGGACGGGGGAAGTGATCGGACCGCGCCCCGCACGCTTCAGTGCCTAGGCTGCCAACTGGCGCGGCTGCCATCAATGGCCATTTGAAAGCGCAGCGGTTCGAGGAGTCGGGCGTCACTGCCGTCCGGACGAATGACCCAGACCGGACGCTTGTCCGCCGGCTTCTC
>JANYBF010000028.1 GCA_025360895.1 Verrucomicrobiota bacterium | reverse complement strand
CAGACCCATTTCGCGGAGGCGATTCAACACGTCTGGTTGCACGGCCAGTCGCTTGATGCAAACCGTCGTGCCCGCCTCGACCGTCGAGAGCGCGCAAGTCGCCGCCTCGGCGCAACAGGCGTCGGGAGCGGCTTCGGCAGGAGTTGGCTTCGCCTTTTTCAACGCGGAGACACTAGGCGGCGAACGCGATGGAGGCAAGGTGATTTGCGCCGAGACTGGTAACTGCGCGCTCAGAACTTGTTCTTCCGATACGCGCCTATCGCCGGGGCATCCGGGTTCACTTCGGGTCCGAAGTAGCGGAGACAGACGAGCGGCTCGGTTTCGCTCGTGTTCTCGAAGGTCACACCGGCCTTCGCGCCATCTTCGGTGCAGAAGTATTCGTCCTCGGTCAGCTCGTGGAAGCGGATGAGTTTCGGGCTGACCAACGGCTGGCCATTGATCTTGCCGCTGCCTTGCACGCAGATTAGGCCGTAGGCGCCGTTGTCTTTCACCACAGCTTTCGTGCCGGGATCCACGGTGAGTTCCTTGGCCGTGAACAGTTGTTCGCCGTCCACCTTGCCATAGACGATCCAGCGGTCCACAAAGCCGTCCTTGCGGGTGTCGGCGACGGGGACGGGTTCAAGGTAGTGATGATCCTTGAATTTCGGGTCCACGTTCTTCTCCCAGTCGAGTTGGTCCACAATGAAGTCGAGGTCCTTGTGCTTGCCCTTGGGCATGTCTTTCACGAGCAGGCTCCAGGGCACTTCCCGGCCTTCGACCAGGTTTTGATACATACCGAAAACATCACTGCCCCATTGCGGCTCGTAAGTGCAAAGACTGCCCGGCGCGTGGAGAATGCACGGGTCAATGAGCCAGCCGGAACCGACTTTAAGGCGGTAGGCCTTGGAAAGATCGAGGATGCCGTTGTCACCTTTGTTCCAGTTTTCGAGACAGCGGCGGACCTGCGCCTTGGTCGTGCCCGGCTCAAAACCCATGAAGGTGTACGGGAAATTGTTGCCGACGTTGTTGTGCTGCGGCGGGAAATAGTAGCTCTCCGGCTTGCCTTCCTGGCCGACGAGTTTCGCCTGGGCGGCGCTCTGGTGCATATGATGGGGAATCGGTCCCATGTTATCGAAGAACTTTGAGTAAACGGGCCATTTGCCGTACTTCTTCCAAATCGCCTTGCCGACCAGCGTCGCGCCGCAATCGTCCACCGCCTGCTTGAGCGTGAAACGTTCCTTGCCGACGACGCAATAGTTCAAGCCCTCGTCCGCCGCGCGACCTTCGTTGGCCGTGACCGTGGTGGAGGCGAACCAGCGTTCGTCAATGCCACCACGGTTCAATCCGTAGGCATAGGTGTCGTCGGGATGAAGCTTGATGCGCAGACCGGGCTGGAGGAACGAGCGCGGCACCCAGGCGGGGGCGAGCCGCAGCAGGCCACCGGTGCGGGAGAGTTCGGCGGCGACTTTGGCGGACGTGTTGCCTTTGAGAGTGCGGAGTTGATTGACGGTGTTCATGTTTGTATTTGAGTCGGAATTCAGCGCCGAAATAGTGAAGCCATTCATTCACGAATTGCAACTCTTTCGCGCAGGCGTACCGCCCCCAATCAACCCGGCCGCTGGAGACACCCGCTTGGGCTGAAGAAAAACTTGCGCCGAAGACTCCCGTTAAACAAACTCCGCTCCCGATGATGGCGTGGCGTGCATGGTTGGGCTTCCTGTTGACGAGCCAGTTGTCGGTTTGCCGCGCTGGCTCCGCCGAGCTGGCGGATGGTCACCATGTTTTTCCGGGTGAAAGCATTCAGGCGGCTCTCGATCAAGCGGCGCGCAATCCCACCAATAAAGTCGTCAAAGTCCATGCCGGGGTCTATCGGCCCGATTCGATCCGGCAGGCGCTGATTTGGTTGAATCGGCGGCACGACGGCGTCCAGCTCGAAGCGATCGGTGAAGTAACGCTGACAGCCGCCAATGCCGAACTGGCCGATCCCCAAAGCGCGACGTACCCGGCCGTGGTAAATCACGTAGTGTTTTTCGGCGATGGAGTTTCTCCGCGCACGGTGCTGCAAGGTTTTACCATCACTGGCGCCAATCACTTCATGACGAAGGCACCACCGGAAGTTGAAATGGATTCCTCGTTGCCGCGGGGTTTGTTCTTCTACGCGGACGGCGGGGCCGTGAAGATTTTCGGCCGGTCGTATCCGACGCTGCGCCATTTGAAAATCGTGGACAATTATGCCAGCCCCTGCGCGGGTGGCATTTCCGTGCAGCATGCCGAGCTTGGCGGCGGCGGGAGCCCGGGCGCGGTGGTCCTGGAGAATTGCGTGTTTCGCAACAATCGCGCACAAGTCACCGGCGCGGCAGTGGATTTGTTGCCGGGCAGCTCGGCGATCATCAGCAACTGTCTGTTTGTCGGGAACGTGGCCAATCTGGGGGTGAATTACATTGACGCCAACAAGCCTGTGCCTGGATTCACGAACTCCGCGCCTCTCACGGTTTTCCCGCGCTCCCGCGCCCTCGTCCGGAATTGCACGTTCACGGGCAATCGCAACGCCGTGGACGACCTTGGCAACCAAAGCGTCTATCAGGACTGCGTGTTTTGGCGGAATAACCTCGGGAACGCGTTTTATGGCGGTGAGCGTTATGAACTGGACGTGGAGGACAAGGCGCGGGTGACCGGCTGTTTCTTTGGCGGGCCGGTGCTGGATCCGAACCGGGTGATTTCCAATTCCAACAACGTATTCAACGCGGCCGACCCGACGTTCGATGCCGAGTTCCGGCCGCGAGCGACGGAATATGCGAACGCTGGGTTTCGTCCCGCAACCAGATGATTCCACCAAATTTTCCCATGATGATTTTGATGAACAAAATGATTCGGACTGGCTTGGTTGCCCGCTGTCTCCTCCTGCCCATTGCGGCCCTGGCGTTGACGGCGCGTGGCGCGGCCAATGACTCCCCAGTAGCCGGGTTGCCGTCCGATCCCGCGACGCGTCTGGCCCTCCGGCAGCGCCAGCAGCTGCAGGCCGCCGCCGTGCAAAATGCCTTTCACGACTTCCGGTTCACCGATCGCACGGCGGAAAGCGGCATCACCTTTCGCAGTCGCGCGGTGGATGACGTGGGCAAGCATAACAAGCCGATCCAATATGACCACGGCACGGGCATCGCCGTCGCCGACGTGGACGGTGATGGATTGCCCGACGTGTATTTCGTCAGCCAGCTTGGCGGGAATGAATTGTGGCGCAACCTCGGCAACGGGAAGTTCGAGAACATCACTGATTCGGCCGGCGTCGGTCTCAAAGACAAGATCTGCGTTGCGGCGGCGTTTGCCGACATTGACAATGATGGAGACGCCGACCTGTTTGTGACCACGGTTCGTGGTGGAAACGTACTGTTCGAAAACCAGGGCGGAGGCAGGTTCAAGGAAATCTCCCACGAGGCGGGGGTGGATTACGTGGGACACTCGTCCGGGATCGTGTTCTTCGATTTTGACAATGACGGCTTGCTGGATCTCTTCGTCTGCAACGTCGGCAAGTACACGACCGAGCGGCGCGGCGCGGGCGGATATTATATTGGCATCACGAACGGATTCTACGGCCACTTGCGTCCCGAATTGAGCGAACGCAGTCTCTTGTACAAGAACCTTGGTAATCGAAAATTCAGGGAAATGCCGCCCGAGGTTCTAAACCATGCGGCCTGGAGCGGCGAGGCGTCCTTCGCAGACGTGAATGGGGACGGTTTCCCCGATCTCTACGTACTGAACATGCAAGGCGACGACCATTTTTATCTGAACCAGGGCGGCCAGAAGTTTGTGGACAAAACCGACGAATACTTTCCGAAGACGCCGTGGGGTGCGATGGGGTTGAAATTTTTCGATTTCAACAACGACGGACGGCTCGACCTGTTCATCACGGACATGCACTCGGACATGACCACGCTGCAGATCAGCACCCAGGCCGGTCCGCGGCCCGGCAGCGAAAAGGTGAAGTCGGAAAAATTCTGCAAGGTCGAGTGGACCGAGGCCTATTTGCAGGGTTCCTCGAACAATATTTTCGGCAACGCGCTCTGGAAAACCTTGGCCGGGACAAGTTCGCCGAAGTCTCCGACGAGACGGGAGCGGAAACCTGGTGGCCTTGGGGCCCCAGTGTCGGCGATCTGAACGCCGACGGGTTCGCCGATATATTCATCACCGCCTGCATGGGCTTCCCGTTTGCCTATGCGGGCAATAGTATTCTGCTGAATGAAGGCGGGACGAAATTCATCGACTCTGAATTTACGCTCGGCGCCGAGCCGCGCCTGGGCGGGCGGACGGAGACGGATTATTTTATCCTAGACTGCGGCGGGGTGGACAAGGACCACCCGTATTGCCAGGGCCAAACCCAGCGCGTGATGATCGAAGGCAGCGCGAGCAGCCGCTCGGCGGCCCTCTTCGACCTGGACGGCGATGGCGACCTGGACCTCCTTACCAACGAGATGAACGACCGCCCGCAGGTGCTCATCAGTGATCTCGCAGAGAAAAAGAAAATCCATTTCTTGAAGATCAAACTAGTCGGCACCAAATCCAACCGCGACGGGCTCGGCGCCCTGGTGAAGGTGACCGCCGGCGGCCGCACCCAAACCCAGCAGCACGATGGCAAATCAGGCTATCTCTCCCAAAGCTCCCTCCCGCTCTACTTCGGCCTGGGCGACGCGGCGAAAATTGACCGCGTGGAAGTTGCCTGGCCCGCCGGTAAAAAGCAGATTCTGGAAAAGGAGATTTCGATCAACACGCTGTTTACCATCGTTGAGCCAAAAGATTGATGCTCGCGGTTTCGTCATCGGTGTGCTGTTAACCGCGCAGCGACAAATCGGGAATGCATCCCGGCTCACTTCTTGAAATTCGCCGCGTACTTATTCCCGGCGCTTTCGAGATAAGCGAGCGGGTCCAGAATTTCCTCGCGCGTCAATTGGTTTAACAACCTGGTCGGCATTGGCGACACCTTGGACAGATCGCGCCGGGCAACGTCCGCGAGGCGAATCTCCACGGTAGTTTCGGGTGCAAGCATGTTGGGCAACACGATGAGGCGCTCCGTGTTTTCATCCGTGATCCGTCCGGTCACGTCATCGGCGTCCTTCTTCACGATGGTCATATTTTAGAACTGGTCGGAAACAACTTTCGACGGTCCGAGGAGGGAATCGAGCATGTCG
>JANYBF010000023.1 GCA_025360895.1 Verrucomicrobiota bacterium | reverse complement strand
CCCGTTCGCACGTTGAAGCGACCTGAAGGTCGCGCCCCTCGGACGGAGCGTGCCGTTTACGGCACTTCACCGTCCGCAAATCAAGCGCTTAATATTTTGTGAGATTCCCGAACTTCGCGCGTTGAAGCGGGCTGAAGCCCGCGCTCCAAATGCAAAGCGGCATGAATGCCGCGCTCCTATGATTCACGCTGCCACGGGAGGCGTTCGTATTCGTCGCGAAGACGGGCGCTGCTCCACGGCCAATCACGGGCGGCTTTTGTCAGATACGCCTTCACGGGATTTTGTTCGGTGTAACGAATGGCGCGCTTCAAATGCGCTTCGCCACGGATGACCGTGTCGTAGTAATCCTCCTGCCAGAATGCACCACGACGACCCAGCAGCTTGTTATCTTCGCGCGACGATTTGCCTTTCCACGCGTTGATCAGTTTCACCAGCGGCACGTCCCAGACATCCACCACCAGATGAACATGATTCGGCATAACAATCCAAGCTTGCAGCCGATAGTCGTGTCCGTCGCCGTCGAGAAGAATCTTCTCCACGAGTTCAGCCACGTCTGGCCGACGCAGCCAACATTCGCCGTGACCGCGATCCAGCCACGCTTCGAGTTTGCGGCGTTTCGCGGAATCGTCCGGCTCTTTCAGAATCGCCTCAAACTCCGCGCGGCGCGTGATGGGAAATGAATCGTGAAGCTGAAACGTGATGAATTGAGTGACACCCGGCGCGTCGAAGTGCGGCAGATAACCGCGCTGATGCCAGCCGCGAAAACCTTTCTTCAATTCGTCAACCGATGGCTTCCAACTCCATTCGCGCTTCGCTCGGATAAGTTCCAGCAAGCCGATATTCTTCGGCAGCGTGCGGCGAGTTGGTTTCGATGATTCCATTGCGAATTGAGCGCGGCATTTATGCCGCTTCACCGCACGAGTGTAGAGAAACCTTCAACATTTTCGAGCGTTGTTTGAATTCGGATGTTGAAGCGGCATAAATGCCGCGCTCCTGCTGCTTCGAGCCGACCATGGATTACGTCGTCACCAAGATTCCGCGCTTCGCCTTCGAGAAATTCCCGCAAGCCGACCCGACCCTCAAGCAGTGTGAATGTCATGGTTGCCTTGGCCGCGCCAAGGCTGGCGGAGCAATGCTCCGCGCTCCAAACCGGGCCACGCCCGTTTGAAGGTTGCTTCGCGATTTCTCCGCTGGTCTAATCCCGCTGTGATTTCCAAGCATCTCTCGCGACTGGCGGCGTTATCGCTGGCGTTCCTGGCCGTCAGTGCGACGGCTGTGTCGCCGTCGGAAGTGCGGTTGCTGCGGACGCCGGACGGCGGTTTGCAGCCGCAAGCGGTTGAAGATGCCAAGGGCGCGTTGCATTTGATTTATTTGAAGGGCGAACCGGAAGCTTGCAATGTGTTTTATGTCGTGCGCGCAACCGGCCAGACGAATTTCTCCGCTCCGTTGCGGGTGAACAGCCGGCCCGGCAGCGCCGTCGCGCTCGGCACGATTCGCGGCGCGCAACTGGCGCTGGGCCGGAACGGGCGCGTTCATGTGGCGTGGAACGGCGCGGTAAATGCAAAAACTGAATCCGTGAGAAGCGCGCCAATGTTTTACACGCGGCTCAATGACGCGGGCAAGGCCTTCGAGCCGGAGCGCAATTTGATCACGACAACCGTGGCGCTGGATGGCGGCGGTTCGGTGGCGGCGGATGAAAAGGGAAATGTCTTCGTGGTGTGGCATGCGTTCCCGGAAAGCGCGGTGATGGAGGAGACGAATCGCGCGGTGTTTATCGCCAAGTCATCGGACGACGGAAAAACTTTCGCGCGGGAGCGGGCGGTAAGCCCAAAGTTCACCGGTGCGTGCGGGTGCTGCGGGCTGAAGGCGTTTGCGGATTCGCACGGGCGTGTCGGGGTGTTGTATCGCGCGGCGACGGGCGGAACGGGAAGGGATGCGACCTTGTTAATGTCGCGCGATGCAGGAAACACTTTCACCAATCTGGTGGTTGGTCCGTGGCATTTGATGGCGTGCCCGATGAGCAGCATGGCCTTGGCGCAGGGTTTCGGCGACACCTGGCTCGCAGCGTGGGAGACGGCGGGGCAGATTCAAGTGGGTGCAGTAACACCGCTATCGTGGTCTTACGGCGTGTCAGAACCCGAGGGAAAAGGAAAACGCAAGTATCCGGTCGTGGCTGCGGGCAGCGAAAATCACTGGCAACAAGAATTGATAGCGTGGGTGGAGGACGCCGGCTGGGGCAGGGGTGGTCCGCTCGTGTGGGAGTTGGTCGATATTGAAACGGGACGAAAGTCATCCGGTCGCGGTGCGGTTGTGCCTGTGTGGAGTCTCATAACCGTCGTAGCGAACAAGAACGGCGGATTCACGATTATTTATTAAGGGACGATCACACTCCGCACCACGCTCAACGTTACCCGTCGTGCCTTCTGTTTCCGCCGCCCGCGACGTCATCAGCCGCAAACTGAGCGTGCCCAACGCCGAACGCATCTTCTTCATCCGCCACGCCTCCCCGTCGGCTTCACTATCGAAGAAATTTTCAACCTCACGAAGATTGACCGCTGGTTTCTCGTTCAGATTAAGGAAATCGTGGACTTTGAGGAGGAGTTGGCGGGAGTGAAGAATTAAGTTGGGAAAAATAAATTTTGTCCGCTATAGTTTTGGCGTGCGCAAGATTGATTCTATCATTGGAACAATTCAACAAACTGACGCGCAATCTTTGATGCGCGGCTTGCCAGACGAATCGTTCGATCTCATCGTTTGCGACGGCCCTTATGCAGTCACGACACACGATTGGGACAACGTGGCGGACATCCAGCATTTCAATCTCGAACTGTTGAAGTCATTTTCCCGGCTGCTCAAACCCGGCGGTGCTGCTTACTTGTTCGGCAAGCCTGACTGCATTGATTTCATTGATTACCGCTCGTTTCTCACGTTGCAGTCGAAAATTGTTTGGTATCAGCCCAGTCGGCTGGCGCAGGGACGCATTTCCTACACGAACAATTACGACGTGATTTGTTATTTCACCAAGGGCAAGCCGAAGACGTTCAACCTTGATGCGATCCGTGTGCCGCAGTTGGTCGAGTTGGAGCACCGGCTGCGCTGCGAGCGCGTGCCCTCCGTGCACAACGGCAAGTTCGGCAAAACGGCCTTCCATCCCGACGGCAAAAATCCCGGTAATGTGTGGGGAGACATCAAGCAACTCACTTACAAATCAAAAGAACTGGTCAGCCGCGAATTGCTGAACACGATTCAGAAGCCCGAGAAGTTGATGGAGCGGATTATCAAAGCCAGTTCGAATCTGGGCGATTTGGTGTTCGATCCGTTCTGCGGTTCGGGAACTGTGCCGGTGGTTTGTCAGAGACTTGGCCGTCAGTTTGTTGCCTGCGAAATCAACGGAGATTATTGCCGGATTGCCGAAGCGCGAATGGACAAAGCCGCCAGCAACAGTGAATCTTTAGAAAATGTTCTCGAGTTTGCCAGCATCGGCAGTCACGGACGTTCAGTTCCCGCTCAAGTCTGCTTGGTGTAAACCAGCTTGCCGTTCTGCTGCGCCCATTTGATGGTGAATCCAATGTGGGAACCCCCCGCGAGCTTCGAGCCGAGCATTGATTAAGTCGTTACCAATCCCGCTTTGCGGGACGCGCTTTGCCTTCGTGAAATTCCCGCAAGGTGCTGGCGCACGGCCACCTTTCACGCTCACCACGCAGATGAAAAGCGTCGGCGAAGCCATGGCCCTCGGCCGAATGTTCAAGGAAAGCCTGCAAAAATGCCTGCGCTCGCTGGAGATTGGCCGCAACTCCGCCAGGAGCAAAATCATTGTAGCCACCCGCGCCACCAAGTTCCTCAGCCCCTTCGGGGCGGCATATTCCGCTCCGGCCGGAGCTTGAATTCATTTCCATCATTCATTTCCATCGCGGATTCTACAAAGATGTCGCCCCGCCGGGCGTGTTTGCTTCCGGCTACGCCTCCCCAAAATTGGTTGTATCAGCGAAGAAGAATTACTGCGATGCTCGGGCTCGGTTTTTCATATGGACATTTCATCCGCTATTTTTAAGTGCAGCGCGCCGGACTTGGATTCGTGTCCGGACGAGTCGTTGCCGGAATTCGCCTTCATCGGCCGCTCGAACGTCGGCAAGTCTTCCTTGTTGAATTTTCTGGCGGGCAAGCGCGGGCTGGCCCGCGTGTCGCCCACGCCGGGGTTCACCAAGCTGATCAACTTTTTCACGATGAGCAAAACCTGGCGGCTCGTGGATTTGCCGGGCTACGGATTTGCCAAAGTGGCGCGGCAGGACAGCGCTAAGTTCAATCAAGCGGTGCTCGAATATCTGGAGGAGCGTCCGAACCTGCACTGTGTCTTCGCACTGATAGACTCCGGGTTGCCGCCGCAGGAGATGGATCTGGAGTTCGTAGAATGGCTGGCCGACAAAGCCATTCCGTTCGTCCTCGTGTTCACCAAGACCGACAAAGTTAACTCCGCCGCCGTGCAGACAAACATTGCGGCATTCAAAGAGCGCATCGCCGAATGGTGTGAGACGTTACCGGAAATCTTTACTTGTTCGGCGACGGCGCAGTTGGGGCGCGGCGCGCTGCTAAATGTAATCGGTGAAGCGTTGGCGACGGTGCAGCCGGATGCGAGTCTAACCGAGCCGGGCGGGCCGGTGCAGGAGGTTGTCGCCCCGCCCGAAGTGTTGCCACCAATTGGCCGAGGGATGAATATCCAGGCGGGCAACCGAAAGCGGTCCAATTCCAAGCGCCCGTGGTGAGGCGTTTGCGCCCTGCAAACCCACACGCTAAGTCCGTTCGGAACGTTTCGCACCGTCTCCTCCCCCCGCTGCTCGCACCGGCTGTCTCCGAGCCGGTGAACAGCAGGCAACGAAAACGCGACAACTGAATTATGGTGTGGCTTGAACGACTCGCAGATTGGCGGGAACGGTTGGCTTTGGCCGGACATCCAACAGGAAGGTCCGGCTGGCACTGCCGGTTCCGTCGCTGACGGTGATTGTGATGTTCGCGAACCCGGACTGGCCGGGCAGGGGTGTGATTGTCAGGGTGCGGTTGCTGCCCGCGCCGCCAAAGGCGATGTCATTATTTCGGACCAGCGCCGGGTTCAATGAACTGGCGGTCAGGGACAGGCTGGTCACGCTAGTTTCGTTGTCACCAATCGTGAAAGGAATCGCTGCGGTCGCCGAGCCAATGGCGATGTCCTGATCGGCAATCGGGGAGATGGTGGGCAACTTATTGACCGTGACGGTGAAGGTGCGGGTGATGATGTTATTGCTGGCACTGCCGTCGTTGACGGTGACGGTGAGGGTAGCGGAACCGAATGCCAGAGCCACCGGTGTAAAGGTGAGCGAGCCGGTGGCGTTGGGACTGGAGTAATTGACGGAGGGATTGGGAATCAGACCGAGATTGCTGGAGGTGGCGGTAACGGTGAGCGTCTGCGCTTCGTTGGTTGCCCCGGAAGAGATGCCCGCGAAATTGACCGTTTGCGAACCCGCGCTTTCATTGATGGTGATATTGGCCAGCGCAGTGAGCGTGGGGGCTTGGTTCACGGAGTTGACCGTGACGGTGAAGGTGCGGGAGACGATGTTATTGCTGGCGCCGCCGTCGTTGACGGTGACGGTGAGAATAGCTGAACCGAATGCTAGGGCGACCGGCGAAAAGGTGAGCGAGCCGGTGGTGTTCGGACTGGTGTAGCTGACCGAAGGATTGGGAATCAAACCGGGATTGCTGGAAGTAGCCGTGACCGTGAGGGTCTGTGCTTCGTTGGTCGCGCCGGAAGTGATGCCCGCGAGATTGACCGCCTGCAAACCAGCGCTTTCGTTAATCGTGACACTGGCCAGGGTATTGAGTGTGGGCGACTGATTACCTGGTGGAACGGGAACGGTGAAAACCGTCTCATTGGAAAAGTCGCTTTCAAGCCCGGAGTTGTCGAGAGCCGTAGCTCCAAAATAATAGGTGGCCCCTTCCATCAGGCCGGCAATGCTTGCGTTGGTCACATTGCCAACTTGGATGGAGTTGGTGTAGCTACGGCTGCTGGGACCGTAATAAACTTTGTAGGCTACCACACTCGCATCCGGGGATGGATCCCAAGCCAGGGTGACACTGCCAGCGTCCAAACTGGAAATGGATATCAGGGTTGTAAGAATTCCGCACAGAATTGAAATGAGAGCTGTGTTCCTCTCCCGAACAAAACATCCTTGGTACAACATGCTGGGGCGCTCAACGCAGAAAGATTGCCAACCGATCCGCTGCCAAATTCAAGCCGGCGCCGGTTGTGATAATTCGCAGCCGGCGGTGGGGTTTTATGGCTTGGTAACAAAGGTTAACGCTCGGTTGCGCGTTCATTGGTGCACGCGAATTTACCACAACCGTGCCCGGGGAATATCCCGGTGATTCAACCGACGAACGGACAAGGTGTCCAAAACCATGGGCCATTCGCCCGCGCATTCTGCAAAGCTGGCTCGCTTCACGGTCATGGGTGTCAGTGCGCGAACGGCGCGGCGCTTTTCAAATTGATGAGGTTGCAATTTTTATGATTCATTTTTCGGGACGTGACAATCATAAGCGGTTGGTTTGTGCGTCGGGCCTTCGCTGCCGGGCGCCCTTGGGAAAATAAACTTTGCCCGGCCGCGTCCGCATTTGACACAGCGCGGCGCACCCGACTACTCTGCTTCCAGTTTCCACGCGCAAACTCCGTGGGACGCTAAATCACTGTGGCTGAGAAAGACGATTATCTGGTAGACATGCTGACTGATCTGGGGTTCGTGACCTCGGAGCAGGTTGCGCAGGCGCAGCAGGAGGCTCAATCTGCTGGCGTGGGCGTGGTGGATTACATGGTCGCCAACAAAATGGTGCGACCGGAGGACGTTACCCAGGCCAAGGCCGCACATTTCGGTGCGGAGGTGGTGCAACTTTCCGCAATGCAGATTGAGGATGACGTGATCGAGGCCATTCCGCGCCACATTGCCAAGAAATACCGGGTCGTTCCCGTTTACAAGCATGAAGGAAGCTTGACGGTTGCCATCGCCGATCCCTCCGATCTCGCCACGATTGATTCGCTGACACATCTGCTCCATGCAGAAATTGTTTTGCAGGTTGCGTCCGAGCCGGATATCGAGGCGGCCTTGGGCAAGTATTATGGCGGCCGCGGCGATTCCGTGGTGGATCACATGATCCAGGAGATCACCAAGGGGGAAGTTGAAATTGCCATGCCCCAAGGGGACATCGCCACCGGTGGGGATGCCGCCACGGTGGAAGGCGATGCGCCGCTGATCCGCCTGGTAAACCAGATTATCACGGACGCTTTCAAGATGCGGGCGTCGGATATTCACCTCGAACCGTTCGCGAAACGATTTCGTTTGCGGTACCGCATTGACGGCATGATGCATGAGATGAAGAGCCCGCCCAAGCGGCTGCAGCCTTCCATCATCGCGCGATTGAAAATCCAATCGAACATGTCCATCGCGGAACATCGCATTCCGCAGGACGGGCGCATCCAGACCAGTGTCGGCGCCAATAAGTTGATTGATTTGCGCGTGTCGTGCCTCCCAACAAACCATGGCGAGTCCATCGTCATGCGTATTTTGGATAAAGAAGGGTTGCGCGTCGGGTTGGCGGAACTGGGCTTCTTGTCGGATGACCAACAAGTGATCGAAAAGCTGATCAGCCTGCCCGACGGCCTTTTTCTCGTCACCGGACCCACCGGCTCCGGCAAAACAACGACGCTTTATTCGTGTCTGCATTTTATCAACCGGCCCGATCGCAAGATCATCACCGTCGAGGATCCGGTGGAATATGTGCTCGCCGGCATCAACCAGGTGCAAGTCAGCGAGGCGGTGGGCTTGACGTTTTCCGCCGCGTTGCGGGCAATTCTGCGGCAGGCGCCTAACATCATCATGATCGGGGAAATCCGGGACATGGAAACGGCATCCATTGCCATCAACGCGTCGCTGACCGGTCACTTGGTGTTCTCCACCCTGCACACAAACGATGCGCCGGGGGCGGTGACGCGCCTGATTGACATCGGCGTGAAGCCGTTCCTGGTGGCGTCTTCCACCCGTGCGTTGCTGGCGCAACGGCTGGTGCGAAAAATCTGCAAAAAGTGCGGGGCGGCCTGGGTGCCGCCCGACGCGGAACTTAAAGCGCTGGGGATTGATCCGGCAAACACTCCCGAAGCGACGTACCGGAAGGGCAAGGGCTGCGAGAACTGTTCAAACACCGGCTGCCGCGGGCGCATGGGAATTTTTGAGGTATTCGTCATTGATGACGATGCCCGAAAGTTAATTTACGACAAGGTGCCAACCTCCGTCCTGCGGGCGCGAGCACGCGAGATGGGTATGCGCACCTTGCGCGAGGATGGCGTGCGGAAAGTGGTCGCCGGGTTGACCACGCCGGATGAAGTAATTCGCGCGACCGTGGGTGACGATAACTAAATGACTTTGTCCAATCGATAGAACTGGAGATTTTTAGCATGGCATATTCGATGTCCGATTTGTTGCAGTTAGTGGTGTCGGAAGGAGCTTCCGATCTTCACATCCGCGTCGGCGTGCCGCCGACGATTCGGGTGCATGGCATTCTGCATCGCGTGGAGGGTCCGTTATGCCGCCCGGAAGACACCGAGGAGTTGATGCGCAGCATCACGTCCGAGGATCACATCCAGCATGTGCGCGAGCGCGGCGGGGCGGATTTTGGTTTTGCGTTCGGTGAGATGGCGCGATTCCGGGTGAGCGTGTTCAAGGAGAAGGGAAATTTCGCCATGGTGTTGCGCCAAATTCCCAGCAAGCTGCTCACGATGGAGCAGATCGGTATTCCGCCCTCCGCCAAAGAATTACTCTATAAGCCGCGCGGTTTGGTGTTGGTGACAGGGCCGACCGGTTCGGGCAAGACCACGACGCTGGCCTCGATGCTAAACATCATCAACGAGGAGCGCGACGACGCGCACATTATCACCATCGAAGACCCGATCGAGTATTATCACAAACATAAGAAAGCCTTGGTAACGCAACGCGAGATTGGCGTGGATGTGCCGAATTTTGCCGAGGGCTTGCGGCGGGCGTTGCGGCAAGACCCGGACGTGGTGCTGGTCGGTGAAATGCGCGACTTGGAAACCATCGAAGCCGCCGTCACGGCCGCTGAAACTGGCCACTTGGTCTTCGGTACCCTGCACACCACCGGGGCCGCCAAGACGATTGACCGTTTGGTGAACGCCTTTCCGGCGAACCAGCAGGAGACGATTCGGATCCAGCTTTCCACGGTGTTGCAGGCGGTGATTTCGCAATTGCTGGTGCCCCGCGTGGACAAGCCGGGGCGCGTCGCTATTTTTGAGATCATGGTGAACACGCCATCCATTGCCGCGCTCATTCGGGATAACAAAACGTTTCGCCTGCAGTCGGACATTCAGACCGGGGCCAAGTATGGGATGGTGACGCTGGACAGTTTTCTGTTGGAAAAATACATGGCCGGCATGATCGCGCGCGAGGAGGTCATCACCAAGTCGCAAGATGCGGTGACAATTCAGCAAAAGCTGCAAGAGTTGGAACTGGCCCAGGCGGTCGGCGCGGATGGCAAGGGTTGACGCGAAACGAATATGTCCGAAGAAATTTCAAACCCGCTGTTGTCGCTCGTCAAGGAGCAGGGGCTGATTGATGACCTGCAATACGAGGAGGTCGCGGGCGAAGTCAAGCGGAGCGGCACCCCGGTGTTTCAGGCACTGCAGAACTTCGGCATCATGGACGCGGATGCCATTTTGCAGGCGATGGCGAATCATCTCGGTACGGAGGTGGTGGCGTTAAAAAACGTCGATTTACCGAAGGATGCCCTGGCCGCCATCCCGGCCAACACGGCCAAGATGTATCGTTGTCTGCCGGTAGGTTTCACCGATGGCATGTTGCGGGTGGCGTTTGAAGATCCGCTTGATCCGCAGCGCGTGGATGAACTCGCCTTTGTCGCCAAAAAGGAGATTCAAGTTGTCGTTGCCCACCCGGCGGAAATTCAAGCGGGGCTCGATAAATACTACGGTGAAGAGGTTGGCGGCGACGTGGCCGAAATCCTTAAGGAACTCGGCGGCGACGAGAAGATCGCCGAAGAATCCATCGCGGCAACGGAAACCGACGACGAGACGCTCATTGCGGGCCTCGCGAATGAAGCGCCGATCGTACGTTTCGTAAACCTGGTGTTGTTTCAAGCGGTCAAGGATCGCGCGAGCGACATTCACTTCGAACCGTTTGAGACGGAGTTTCGCATTCGTTATCGGGTGGACGGCGCCCTTTACGAAATGTCGCCGCCGCCGAAACATCTGGCCCTGCCGGTGGTGTCGCGCATCAAGGTCATGGCGAACCTGAATATCTCCGAACGACGGCTGCCGCAAGACGGGCGCATCAATCACAAGCTGGGCAACAAGGAGATTGACCTGCGGGTATCCACCTTGCCCACGCAATTTGGCGAGTCCGTCGTGCTGCGTGTGCTGGATCGTAGCTCGGTGAATCTGGAACTGGAGTCGCTGGGCTTCCCGAAATACGTTCACGACTTCGTGTCGGAAGTTATCCAGCGGCCCAATGGCATTTTTGTCGTGACGGGACCGACCGGTTGCGGCAAGACCACCACGCTTTACTCCTGTTTACGCCGGGTCAATACGATTGATTCAAAACTGCTCACGGCAGAGGATCCGGTTGAGTTCGACATTGAGGGAATCATGCAGGTGGCCATTAACGAGGGCGTGGGCATGACTTTCGGCAAGGCCTTGCGCTCCTTTTTGCGCCAGGATCCGGACATCATCATGGTCGGGGAAATGCGCGACTTGGAAACGGCGCAGATTGCGATTCAGGCCTCGCTGACCGGGCACCTCGTGTTAAGCACCCTGCATACGAATGACGCCCCTGGCGCCGTGACGCGTTTGGTGGACATGGGGACCGAGCCATTTCTGGTTTCTTCGACGTTGATGGCGGTGCTGGGGCAACGGTTGGTGCGGAAAGTCTGCAAGGATTGCCGGACACCGTTCGAGCCAACGGAGGCGCAACTGGCGCTGCTTAATCTTTCGCCCCATGACTTGGGCGACAAGGTGTTTTATTACGGACGCGGTTGCTCCACCTGTAACGACACTGGATATAAAGGCCGCAAAGGCATTTATGAACTGCTCGTTTGCAGCGATACCATCCGGTCAATGATTACCGAGCGGGCGCCCACCATTGTATTGCGTCAGAAGGCGGTTGAACTCGGCATGGTCACGTTGCGGGAGGACGGCTTGCGCAGCATCTTCGACGGTGATACAACTATCGAAGAAGTCATCAAATACACCTAAGCCGAAACCGTTATGCCTAAATACAGTTACGTGGCGATGGATCAGAAGGGGAAGGAGCAAAAGGGGACGATCGAGGTCGCCAGCCAAAACGAGGCGATTGGCCGCGTCAAAGAGATGGGTTTGTTTCCGACGAAGATCGTCGAGGTGGACAAAGCCAGGGAGAAGTCGCCGAAGAAAGCCCCCGCCGGTGGCAAGCCTGCTGCCAAAAAGAAGAAGGGCATCAACCTCAATATCAAAATCCCGGGGCTCGGGGGCGGGGTTAAGTCCAAGGTGCTCACCACGTTCACCCGGCAATTGGCCACGCTGGTGGACGCTGGGTTGCCTTTGCTTCGCGGTCTGCGGGTGCTGCAAAAACAGGAGCGCAACCCGACGCTGAAATCCATACTCGACGACCTTTCGCTCGCCATCGAAGGCGGCAGCACTTTTTCCGAGGCGCTGGCGCAGCATCCGAAAGTTTTTAACCGGCTCTACGTGAACATGGTCAAGGCGGGTGAACTTGGCGGTGTGCTGGAAGTGGTCCTCAACCGCCTCTCCGAGTTTCAGGAAAAGGCGCAGAAGATCAAGGGCAAGGTTATCGCCGCCATGTTTTATCCGGTGGCCGTGATGGTGGTCGCCGTGGTTATCATGGGCG
>JANYBF010000013.1 GCA_025360895.1 Verrucomicrobiota bacterium | reverse complement strand
GATGGTGACCACGACGGGAACGTTGACACGGAAGCGCAAATGTTCGGTTCCGAGAATCTCACGGTCACTGGGTGTCAGGAACGCCTCGGCATCGGGCACAGTTAGTTCGATGAGCCGGTCAGCGGTCAACTCACGCTTCAGGCGCACGATGACGCCGGCAACCGTATCGTGAATGGACGGGTGGCCATCGGTGTGGGCGACAGCGGGAAAGGGCGCGAAGCTGGTGAGCAAGGCTGCGGCAACCAACGCGAGCTGTGAATAGTAGCGTTTCATTAAAATTCAATTTATGTGTCGTCAGGTCATTTACTACTCGGTAGGAGACGACGTGAGGAGTCTCAAATTACCTTTCTAGTCTGAGCCTCGTTACCTCGACTCCTACGTGTTTTTGTCATCCGAGCTTAAAAAACTCATGGGCGTTGTCATGCAGCATCCGGCGCGCGAGCCGCTCGGCGGTGGCACGACTGAAATATCCGCCGGCCAGCTTTTCCGCCAGCACTTCGGCAATCAACCGCCGTGCCGTCTGCATCGCGCCGTAGGTTTCCTCGACGTGCCAGTTGTCACCGCCCAGCATCATGCGGGATTCGTTGGGCAACACTTCAATCGCTTCGTGCAACGCCAGCTTGAAGTGCGACGGACTCAGCAGGAACGACCACGTCAAATCCAGCCAGATGTTGCGATAGACGAATGCCATGCCGAGCAGGTCACGGCTCCACGGATACGCCAGATGCATCAGCAGGAAACGGGTGCGCGGATGCCGCTCAATCAACCCGGCGACACCGAGCGGGTGCGAGCTACGAATGATCCCGGTGCCGAGATGCATCTGCACCGGAATATCCTGCGCGGCAGCGAGCCGGCACAGGTGATCCACGATGAAATCACCGAACGCCTTCCGTTCCGCCGGTGGTGGCGCGGCCTGGCCCCACGCGGCACGGGCGAGTGGTTCGTTGGGCTCGTCGAAATTCACGTCCCGGTCGTAGGCGAGCGCGTTCTTGAGCGCAACCTGACCTCGCGCCGCCATGCCGGCCACGAGTTTTACGAGGGCGGCAAGATAGTCATCGAACGATCTCGCTTCCAGTCCAACGCGGTTAAGCAACTCATGCGCGCGATTACCGTTATGATCGCGCGAATTAGGATGCCAGCCAAGCGTGAGCGAGTTGATGCGCATCACGGAGCGATAGTTCGCTCCGAGCGTGGGCCGGGGATCGAGCAATGGATCGTTGTACGCGTCGGTGATGACGTTGGTAATGCGCGCCCGGTTCAGGACTTCGTGCTGCCACTCGGGCCGGCGATGCACCGCGCGCACCGTGGCATCGAGAACCTGCCAGTTGTCGCGCGTGATCTCCGGAGCGCCACGGCCGTGCAGTTCAACGACCGCGCGAATAAGATTCCGGACGAAGGAGTTCGAGCCACTGTGATCCAGAAACGGCACGAGCGCTTCCCACGTCGTCGGGCCGGCCGCCGCGAGCATCGGGTCGGCCGCGCGCGACTCGGTCGGCAGGCAATACGGCCGGACCTGGGTCCAACCAGCGTAACTTTGCTGGAACAATTGCAACAGGTTGACCTCCCGCTCCAGAATGATTTCCGGCAGGTGATGCTCATGCACATCCACGATGGGGAGGTGCTCGACGAATTCGCGCATGGAGTCGTTCATGACGAGGCGCCCAGATTGGATGGGAGCCGAAGGTGTGTGTCAATGTTGCCTTGGAAAGCCCTGCTGGAGTTGTAACGACGTTTTACAATATCATAGGGGCAGAGAGTCTATCAACGCGCTCGCATGCTCTATCTACCGTAGCGGGCGACCCGGAACGAGCCCGCCGGTTGAGCGCATCCTTGGCACCCACGCTGAAGAAATTCTCCAGTACCGAACGAGTGAACGGTAGGTTTGTGTCATCACAAACCTCCGGCACCAATGACCGCAGTCGCACATCGTCTCTTAAGCCCGCCAGCGGCAGAAACTCGACTGCGGCTCGGCGCGGCAGAACCGGATCAACGTGCTGGCTACATTTCCGAGCATTTGCCACCGGCAGGAGTATGAAAGCCCTACGGCGCGAAGAGTCATCCACGACATCGAAAGCTTTTACACCTCCTTGGGAGTGTCAGTGGTTGGCACCGCTGAGGAAGCGATGCTCCCTCCAGATTTGTGTTTTGACACGTTTTATCATTCAACCGAGGCGCGCAGGAGAGAACGAAGCGGCTGCTGACCTATTTAGAGCCGTTATTAAAGACTCCCGGCAACAGCCAGGAGCCGCCCAAAGTTGTCCCTTAGCATTTGTCCAATCCAAGATTTCTTTTATGGCCTTTGGGTTCGGCGGCGAGCTATCCTTGATTTGAGTTGAGGCGAGCAATAACTCAATCGCCAGCGGCCAGACATTAGTAGCATGACCCCTTACAAAATTCCCGTTTACCAACCGGACCTGTCCGGGAACGAGAAACGGTATGCCCTTGAATGCCTCGATTCCACTTGGATCTCGGCCAAAGGCCGGTTCATCGCCGAGTTTGAAAACGGGTGCGCCAATTTTGTGGGGGCGAAGTATGCCGTCGGCGTATGTAACGGCACCGTGGCGCTCCACCTGGCCTTGGTGACGTTGGGCATCGGGCCGGGAGCTGAAGTGATCGTTCCCACCTTGACCAATACCGCCGGCTTGGCCTTCATGTCCCTCAGTTGAAAAAATCGTGGCTAGTCACCCCCAAGCATTGCCGCCGGATCGAGTCATGTTGCCCTTGGGGGTAGTCATTCCCACGAAAAATTCAATGCCCTACCTTCCGCGGCATGTGGAAGGCCTGAGGCCGTGGTTGGATTTGGCGGCGGAGGTCGTAGTCGTGGACAGTTTTTCCACGGATGGCACCGTGGATTTTTTGCGCGCCAATCTAGCGCACCCGGCGTTGCGATTTTTAACCCACCCACCCGGGCTTTACGCCTCTTGGAATCATGGCATCGCACAAATCAGTTCCAAATACGTGTGCATCGCCACAACGGGTGATACCGTCACGCGGGCAGGCGTATGCCAGTTGGTGGCAGTCGCCGAATCCCTGGCCTGTGACGTCGTGATCAGCCGGCCATCCTTCTGTGACGTATCCGGGCAACCCATGCCGGACAAGCAGTGGCCAGTTGACGATGTGATTGCCGCGCTGGACGTGAGGCAACCGCGCCGATTGCAACCGTTTGAAGCCGTGATTTTCGCCGCCGTTAATGCCACGGATGCACTGACGGGCAGTTGTGCGAGCGATTTATTTCGCACGGAGATTTTACAACGTCACCCCTTTCCCACCGATTTCGGTCTCTCCGGCGACGCTGCCTGGAACTGGATGCATGGGGCGGAAGTCATTTATGGAGTCGTCCCGGACAAATTTTCCACCTTTGCGCTCCATCCTACCAGTGCTTCGGTCGCGGAAAAACAGTCTCGCCTCGCCGCCCGGCGGGCGGATGCCGTGCTGCGGGCGGCCATGGATTCCTGGCGGCGGACGGGAGTCATTACCGAACAAATTTTGCCACGCGCACTTTGGGAGGACTTGATGGTCTGCTTGACTTCCTATTTTGACGCCAAGGCGGCTTTCGACCAGAACCGTCGCCACTCCGTCCCCTGGGTCTTGAATCCGCGAGCGTGGCGAAACCGGATCCAGCGCGAACGCGCTGCCAAAACATTGCAACGATTGAAGCAGGCCGCGCTGCTTGGCAGCCGCGCACCCGCCCAATGAGCAAACCATCACCACTTCGCCGCTGCGCGCTGAAGGAAATTGAAAGCCGGCCAGCCGCTTCGCATCCCGCGACTGTTTCAAAGCCCAGAACGATGATCCACCCACTCGTTCGATTTTCAGATTGCTGCGGCGATCTCCTCACAGATAGTCTTTTCACATGCGGTTGAGGCGATCCGGAGCATCTGTTCCTTGGTCGCAACGCACCATCAACCAACCAAGCATCAGACCGGGCGAAATGATCATCATCGGCGTTAACGGACACACCGCGCGCGATCCCGAAAAGGGGATCACCCACAATTCCGGCGCCGCCTGGCTGGAAGACGGGCGGATCGTCGCGGCGATTGATGAAGAACGACTGAGCCGCTGCAAGAACGATAAAGGCTATCCGCTGCTCTCGATCGGGGCGCTGACTCAAACTTCCGGCCGACGGCCAGACTTCGTCGCGGTGGCAAGCTTTTCGCGCCGCCGTTTCGCGGGCGATGTGGTGCGCAGTTACTGGCAGGCGCGCAAACTTGCGAAGCACCCGCTCTACAAGAGCTACCTCAATTCCCGCATCATGGATTTTCCACTGCGCACCTTGGGGCAGATCCTGATTCCACGCACGCTTCCTGACAGCTTGCGAGGACTTCCAAACGGCGAGACGCGCCACCACCATGCCCACGCCGCCAGCGCATACTATTGCTGCCCGTGGCCGTCGGAAAAGGTGTTGACGATCACCTTGGACGCCGCCGGAGACGGACACTGCGGATCCGTCTGGATCGGTCACAACGGCCGGCTCGAGCATCAGCACTCGATTGATTTTCTGTCCTCCGTTGGCGGGCTTTACACCGCGATTACCGCTCAGTTGGGGTTTAAGCCGTTGCAGCACGAGGGCAAGATCGTCGGCCTGGCCGCCTACGGCAAGCCCGAGCCACTGCTGTCACGCCTGCTTCAACATGTCAGCGGTCGCGGTTCCGCCATGTCCTTCGACGGCGATCTGATGTTCCTGGCGCTGACCGCCAACCGACCGGGAACCCGCGACGTTTACGCGGCGTTGACCCACGGCCTAAGCCGGGAGGATATCGCTGCGGGGTTGCAGGCATTTACGGAAATGGCGGTCTGCGACCTGGTTACCGAATGGGTGGGAAAGACGAGCATCGGCAAGCTGGCTCTGGCGGGTGGCGTGTTCGCCAACGTCAAACTTAACCAGCGCATCCTCGAACTTGATCGGGTCGAAAACATTTACATCCAGCCCAACATGGGCGACGGCGGACTGGCGCTCGGGGCGGCGCTCGCCGTTCAGGCTGAAAAAAACGGCGGTCTGCCCCCCAGGTTTCTGGAGTCGCTCTATCTGGGGCCAGACATTTCGAGCGACGAAGCCGCCCGCGGATTCGATGCCGCCGGGATTAATTACACCCGGCCCGAGAATGCGGCAAAGACGGTTGCCGGGCTGCTTGCGCAGGGAAAGGTGGTCGCGCGGGCCGCCGGCCGCATGGAATACGGTCCACGCGCATTGGGAAATCGGACGGTGTTTGCCTCATGCTCCGATCCCACGATCAACAAATGGCTTAACGACCGGCTGCAGCGCACCGAATTCATGCCCTTCGCACCCATCATCCTGGAAAGTCATGCCGCCGAGTATTTCCCGGCTTGGCGACCCGACCATGTGGTGGCGCGTTTCATGACCATTACCTATGACGCTTCCGAAATTGCCAGGAAGAACATCCCGGCCGCGATTCATGTTGATGGCACGGCCCGCCCCCAGGTATTGCGCCAATCTGACAACCCGGAAGTCCATGCGATCCTGACCGAATACCATGCCCTGACCGGTATTCCGGCCGTGATCAACACGAGCTTCAATATGCACGAGGAGCCGATCGTCTGCTCCGCCGGGGACGCTGTGCGAGCTTTCCAGCTTGGCAGGTTGGACGCCTTGCTGTGTGCCGGCCTGCTGGCCGTGACCGCAAATTGAATGCGTTAGAAGAGGAGATACTCCAACTTTCGTTTTTCCTGCGGGCATTATCCCGCGCCAAGGCGCATAAATCAGCCGCGCAGCAACTCTGGAGCGCTCTGTGAAACTAAAACATTGGATTCGTTTTCTTCTTTACCGGGACTCGACCTGGCATGGGCAATTCTCCGCCCTCGGCCCGCTCCTGTTGGGACGTAAGGGCGTCGAGCGCACCGTGGTGGATGTGGGCGCCAACGACGGGTTTTACAGTTCCAATTCCTATCCCTTCATCGCCCGTGGCTGGCAGGCCTTGCTGATCGAGCCGCATCCGGCCGCCTTCCAGAAGGCAAAGCGGCTCCATCGAAAACGAAAGCAAGTTATCCTGCTGAACGCCGCTTGTTCTGATCGTGCTGGCGAACTGGAGTTGCAAACCTATGCGGAAGACGATGGCGGCAGTCACTCGTCTCTCGGCGAAAGTGCCGACGGCATCAAGGCTCTCGCTCCTACACCGGGCGAGTCGTTTCGTGTCAAGGTCCATCGGCTGGAGGCGCTGTTGGATGACTTCAGCATAGCCCGAGAGTTCGGGTTGCTGACTATAGATACCGAAGGTCACGATTTTCAAGTGCTGCGCGGTGCGAATCTGACCCGATACCGTCCGCGCGTCATTATCACTGAGAAGAACCCGGACGATGAAGAGAAATATACCTACCTGCGCGCGAACGGGTACCGCCTTCATGCTGATTTGCCGTATGACACGGTCTGGAGTGCGTTTTGAATTTCCACATGTTGGCCCGAGGTTCTCCGGCAAAATGAGAAGTTGGGCCGGTGGCAGTATTCTTCACTGCGCCGGTTGGGCCATTTGACAGCGGCGAGCCATTCCCAGTAACTTGGCCGCCGCTGACTGATGAACAAACCCACCCCACAATTACGAACGGTGCTTTGGCGCGGAATGCATCGGCGGTGTCCACAGTGCGGGGAAGGCGCGCTTTTCAAGGGCTGGGTGAAGTTGCATGACAATTGCGCTGTCTGTGGCCTGAAGTATCTTCAGGATCAGGGTGACTTGTGGGCTTATCTCGTGGCTTTTGACCGCGCACTTTTCATCTTTCCGATGGTCATCATGATTTACTTCCGGCTCTACATCCCGGACTCGAGTTGGTTTTACGTTTTGGTGGTGGCGTTGTTGGTTGGCTTCATTTGGACGCTGCCGCATCGTAACGGCATGTGCCTCGGTGCGGATTACATGGTCCGGCGAAAATGGGGCGATCTTTCGGAGGCCGCCACGCCCCCGCCACCCGCCGACCAGACCTGAGAAAGGGCGGATAGGATGGCCGGAGATGTTTTTTGCCAGCCAGGGAAGACCGCCGACCGTCGGGCGAAAGCACCGTACCCCGACCGAATGACTGCCGATGCGAGAAACAAAACACACTCCAACCAGTTCACGGGCAGCCCGGCTTCGGCTTCGCATCACGGCCACGGCGGAATCCATCGTGCGCGGCGGGCATCCCTGGGTTTTTGCCGACAGTGTGCGCGAACAAAATCGTGATGGCGCAGCGGGTGAACTAGCGGTGATCTATGATCGAAAGGATAAGTTTCTGGCCGTGGGCTTGTTCGATCCCGACTCGCCGATTCGCCTGCGCGTGTTGCACGCGGGTAAGCCGGTGAAACTCGACGCAGCGTGGTGGGCGGCACGTTTGGATACCACCGTGCGTCACCGGGACGGCTGGTTCGACAAGCACACGACAGGCTATCGGCTCATCAATGGCGAGAGCGATGGGTGGCCGGGGTTGGTGTTGGATCGCTATGACACCACGCTGGTGCTGAAGATTTACACAGCGGCCTGGCGGGCGCGTTTGGAAGAGGTGGTTGAACTGATACGAGAGCGACTGACGCCGGCGCGGATCGTTCTCCGATTGAGCCGCAATATTCAGCGCGCCGCAAGTACGCCTGCCTCTGGTAGTAACCAACAGATGGAAGCGCTAATTGAGGTCAGCGATCGGAAGGCTGAAGCCGGGGATGAAAATCAGCGCCTCCACCCGTCAGCTGCCACGCGAAAATGGAATGACGGTGATGTGGTTTTTCAGTCACCCGCCGAGGCAGTAGTCAGCGGTCCGGTTATCTTCCTCGAATCCGGACTGCGATTCGAGGCGGACGTGGTGCGCGGACAGAAAACCGGTTTTTTCCTCGACCAGCGGGAAAACCGGCGGTTGGTTGAATCCCTGGCGCACGGCCGGTCGGTTTTGAACGCATTCAGTTTTTCCGGCGGGTTCTCGCTTTCCGCCGCGCGCGGCGGCGGTAGTTCGGTGACAGACCTGGACATAAGTTCGCACGCGCTGGCATCGGCGAAACGAAACTTTGCGCTGAACCAAAGCGAACCCGCCATTGCTCGCTGCCAGCAGGAATGTATTCAAACGGATGTCTTCGCGTGGCTCGCGGGAAATCCTGACCGCCGGTTTGATCTCATCGTTCTCGATCCGCCCTCGCTGGCCAAACGCGAGACGGAACGGGCCGGGGCCATTCGCGCCTACGGCAAGTTGGTAAACGATGGCATTCAACATTTGTCACCGGGCGGAATTCTCGTTGCGTGTTCGTGTTCAGCGCATGTGAGTACGGAAGAATTTTTCTGCGCCGTGCGCGAAGCGGCGACCATGTCAGGGCGAAAGTTCACTGAATTGCAAACCACCCGCCATGCGCCGGATCATCCGGCCCGGTTCCAGGAAGCGGCGTATCTGAAGGGGATATTCCTGCGCTTTGATTAGCAGTCACCGCTTCCCACTTGCCAATGAGCGGCGTCCCCGGCATCCTTTTACCCCTCAGTGCGCGGTTAGCTCAGTGGTAGAGCATTACCTTGACACGGTAGGGGTCACAGGTTCGAACCCTGTATCGCGCACCACTTCTGAAAACTCCAGTGCTTGCCCCTTGCCCTTGCCCTGATTTCGTGGGCGCCCTTGATATATCAAATTTGAAGTTTTTTCCCTCCTTGCTCTGGCCCGCACTACCGGTTTCATTCGGGGCGTCCGACATGAAATCGATGTAACTACACCATTTTCGGTAAAGCGGGTTCGCTCCACATACACGAAAACCACAATTTCAATTTGTCTCCTTTGAGGGCTTTCTTTTCATCCCTGTTGGTCAATGTAGGAACATAAACGGGCAAGAGGGTATCAAAATCGGCCGAATTGACAAAATACGCCTTAACCTTACCGAAATTCGGCACGGGCGACGAATTTGACCTGTCCTACTGAGCCAACTTCAATCGGAAAAACAGCGAACCCCAGTTGTCCACGTCCCAATCAAGCGGATATATCATTGCAGTTTTCGCTGCCGTAAATGGTACACCTTCGTTCGTCCAACTGCTCAAGTCGCCAGAAACCTGCAACTGGTAGATCATGCCAATGTTGAGGTTGGAGAAGGCGGGTTTAACGGACTTGATCAGATCCACCTTGACGCCAGCGTCAGCGCCTACCGATTGCGCTATGGCGGTGGCTTTCTGGGGAATGTAAAAAGACTGAGCTTCGATTGCGTAAAGTTGAGCAGCCTCACCGGACGACAGCGCGCGGGAGTAAATGCGGATGTCATCGATTTGCCCCGTGAAATATCGCCTATCCCCTGGATAAAAGAGGTTTCCGATTTGCATTGGAAAGGAGTTTCCAGTGTTAAGGAGCAAAGGACGGCCGCCGGAAGAGTTGGTAATATTTGCTCCGTCGATAAACAGTTGGACATCTTCCAGCGTCGAATTGGCAGTGCATACCAAGATGAATTGATGCCAAGTCGAGTCGGCAAAATTCCCCGACCAGTATTTGTCACCATTGTAAACGTCTAGGTAAAAATTCCCGGCATTTAGCCCGACTTCTATCCTGGAACCCGGGCCGCCGCCGCCATAGGCAAGGATGGCCTGGCTGGCTTGACTTCCGTTGAGAAACCATCCAGTTACCGTTCGCGCATCAGTACCAGCGGGCGACGCGAGCGTAGTAATTATCGCCTGACCTCCACTAAAAAGATAAGCAGATGCATCGGCCCCAAACCGATCAGTCGTCAGCGAGGCACCGTTTACAATCCCGTTATATCCGTTCCCGCTTACATCATTGGCACTTCCGTTGAAGGGGTAATCCGCCACCAGACCATTCGTTACAAAGGATTGGGAATAGCCGCTGAACGCAAGTCCGACCCCGACGATGAACATTGAAACAATGCGTGAGGTTTTTGTGAGGTTCATAGATGTTGCTATTGGGGTCAGTTCGACGCCAAGACCAGTGTCGCTGACTTTTCGCCCTTTCCCCTGCAGCGTCAAGGGGTAAATTCTTGAGTGTCGGCGTAAACGGGTTCTTGGTATTAACTGCTCTCTGTTTGTTGCACGCGCTTTGGGGTATGGCGCGGAAGTTACGTGTGGGATATCCCGGAGCGGTTTAACATGCTGGTTTTATGGTCGCCAAGGAAGCCGCCAACTTGTGCCAGTGGCTTGAGAAATTGGCGCGTGCTTGAGACCCGCGACCCTCACGGCTATGTCTCGCCCGTTAGTTTTCTTGGCAAGAAGCTGGCGACAAGCACGACTTTGGCGCTCAATAGCTTGAATCGAGCGGGGATCTGCCGTATGTTGGCCGCATAGTTTTGCCGCAAATAGACACATCTCATCCCCATGAGTCCTCCTCAAACACGCCGCGCCGTTCCAACCGCCTTCGCCGCGCTGCTTATTTTCATCGTCGCATCGGACGGCGCTCAGAATTACATCAACTTTGAAGGCAAGCAAACGCGGCCCATCTGCCTTTCGCCCGACGGCACGCGGTTGTTCGCCGTCAACACCCCGGACGCACGATTGTCGGTGTTCGACGTAACGCATCCGCTCAACCCCTTTCTGATTGCTGAAATTCCCGTGGGCGTTGAACCGGTGTCCGTCAACGCGCGGGACAACAACGAAGTCTGGGTCGTCAACGAAGTCTCCGATAGCGTGAGCATCATCTCGGTTTCCAACCGCATCGTGGTGGATACGCTGTTGGTGAAGGATGAACCGGCCGACGTCGTGTTCGCGGGCGGCAAAGCGTTTGTGTCCGCAGCGCGTAATAATCAAATCGCCGTATTCGATATCGCCACCCACGCATGGCTGAGGAATATAGCGGTGTTTGGGGAAAACCCCCGCTCGCTCGCAGTGAATACCAACGGCACAAAAGTTTATGCGGCGTTCGCCCTTTCCGGAAACCGGACCACGCTGATCCCACCGAATCTCGCGCCGCCCCAGCCTACCAATGCCACACCGCCGATGGCGGCCAACCTGCCACCGCCACCGCCGGTGGGCTTGATCGTGGACGCGACCGATCCGGCCTGGACCAACTCCGTCATCAAATACATCATGCCGGACAACGATGTGGTGGAGATTGACGTGGCGACGATGACGGTAAGCCGTTACTTCCCGCGGGTCGGCACGGTGAACTTCGCGTTAGCGGTGCAACCGGGCAACGGTGATTTGTTTGTCGCCAATACGGATGCCCGTAACCTCACGCACTTCGAGCCGGCGCTGCGCGGATTTTTTGTAACGAACAAGGTCAGCCGCATCAACATCGCCAGCGGAGCGGTCTCAAACTTCGATCTCAACGCCGGATACAATCCCACCAACTTCACCCTGCTCGATAAAACCAACGCCCTCGCGCAACCGACCGCCATTGTCTTTGGTCCGAGTGGTGCGAATTTTTATCTGGCCGCCTTCGGAAGCGACCGTATTGCCCGGGTATCGGCGAGTTCCGGGAGCGTCACGGCGCGCATCGAGCTTTGTCCCACCGCGGTTGGTTCCGCCGCCGATTCACGTAACAAGCGAGGGCCGCGCGGCCTGGCGCTCAAACCGGGCGTGGCCTTGTATGCGCTGAACCGAATTTCCGGTACGATTTCCGTCATCAATCCAACGACCGACACCGTCGTGCGCGAAATTCCCATCGGCAGTTTTGATCCTACCCCGACTGCGATTCGTGATGGGCGGGGTTTCCTTTACGACGCGAAGCTTTCCGGCAACGGAACGGTTTCCTGCGCGTCGTGCCATATAGACGCTGAAATGGATTTGATCGCCTGGGATTTGGGTGACCCACAGGGTGCTCTGGGAACGAATTTTACCATCGTTACGCCGGTATTCCCCCTTGGGACGAATCAACCGGTACATCCAATGAAAGGTCCCATGGCGACGCAGACGTTGCGCGGGTTAAAAGGGCTCGCGCCGTTGCACTGGCGCGGTGACCGAACTAATTTCCAGCACTTCAACGGCGCGTTCGCCAGCCTGCTTGGCGGCACGCCGCTTACCACCACCGACATGCAAGCGTACGCCGACTTTGTTGATACAATTGTATTTCAGCCCAACCCAAACCAGAACCTCAACCGCACTTATCCGACCAACTTTGCCGGCGGCAATGCCGAGGCAGGACGGAACACCTTCTTCAACGAACTTTATCAACCCGCGCCGCTTTCGCTGGCGTGCACCACCTGTCACACCGGTCCGCCCGGCCCCGGCTCGGACAAACTTATCTTCGCCCGTCAGGCGCTGCAGGAATCGCAGGACTTCAAGGTGCCGCACCTGCGCAACGTTTATCAAAAGTTGAATTTCAACAATGCCGCTGGTGGGGCGAGCATCGGCGGATTCGGTATTACCCATGATGGCGTGGATCCGAGCCTGTTTACTTTTCTCTCCCGACCCGTTTTTGGCGCTTTCGCCACCGACGCGCCGCGTAAGAACAACCTCAATGCTTTTGTGCAGTGCTTCGATACGGGAATGGCGCCCGCCGTCGGCTATGCGCGCACACTAAACGCGGGCAACGTCAATACCGCGAGCATTTCCAACGACTGGTTCTTGCTGGAAACCCAGGCCGCCGGGCTGACGAACATTAATCTGATTGTGAAAGGCACCCTCGATGGAATCCGCCACGGACTGCTCTACCAGACCGGCGCCAATAATTACCAACTGGACACGACCAACGCAGCGCCGTTAACCCGCGCGCAACTCACGGCAAAGATTCTGGCGGGCGACACGCTGACGTTGACGGGCGTGCCCCCCGGCGCCGGCCAGCGCATGGGAATTGATCGTGATCTGAACGGGGTGCTTGATGCCGATGAGCCGTTGCCCAAGTTGCAAATTGCCACCGCGGGCACCAGTGCCGTAATCAATTGGCCGTTGAGTGCGGCGGGCTTCAACCTTGAAGAAACGCCAGGCATCCCGCCCGGGGCGTGGAGTACCACCACCAACGCCATTGAAATCCTCGGGACCCGAAATTTCACCACCAATGCGCTGGGCAACGGCGTGAAATTCTTTCGTCTGCATCAGCCTTAGCCAATGGGGTTGAACGTCGAGGGCAGTCGGCGGTGACCGCTCCCAACTCAAGGCGACCGGCCACGACACTCATCGGCGACTGATTAGCCGCAGCAGTTTTTTCTCAAGCGGGGCTTATACCGGGCGAGTTTCGTTGCCTTTGTGGCGGCGGGTCATTAGATTTCGCTCTCGTTGCGAGGAATTCAGACCGCGCAAAGTAAACCTATCCGTTTCAATGAGTACTGTGGCTGGCATTCTCAATTCGTCGCTCGGCAAAAAGTTCGTCATGGCCGGCACCGGCGGCCTGCTGTTCTTGTTCGTGGTCGGGCATCTGGTGGGCAACCTCCAAGTCTTCGGCCCGCCCGAGTTGATCAACACGTACGCGCATTTTCTCAAGAGCAAGCCCGCGTTGCTCTGGAGCGTGCGCCTCGGCCTGCTCGGCCTCGTGGGGCTGCACATTGTGACGGCGGTGCAACTTTCGGCGGCCAACAAAGCCGCCCGGCCCATCGGCTACGCCGGTGGTGGTGCTTACGGTTCGACGTGGCAATCGCGTTACATGCTGGTGAGCGGATTGGTGATTGCCGCCTTCATTGTTTATCACCTCGCCCATTTCACGGCCTTACTGCCGGGCATCAACGGGGTGGGAGATTTCTCGAAACTCAAAACCGTGCTGCACGGCGAGACCGTGCCGGATGCGTATGCGATGATGATTCTCGGGTTCCAAGTCTGGTGGGTAACCCTGTTCTACCTCGTCGCCCAGGCCCTCTTATTCATCCATCTCGGACATGGGCTGGCGAGCATGTTCCAATCTTTCGGCCTCCGCGATCACGTTTGGTGGCCGCGCATCCAATTTTTCGCCAGGGTGGTGAGCATCGCGATTTTAATCGGCTACGCATTGATTCCGGTTTCGATTTACCTGCGCGTTGTCGGTGCGGAATACGCCGAGAACGCGAAGCGTGCGTTCGTCGAATCCGTCGCCCCGGCGGTAAAGGAGGCGAAATAACATGGCCACGCTGAATTCCAACATCCCCGCCGGCCCGCTCGCCGCGAAGTGGGAGAGTTACAAGTTCAACACCAAGCTCATCAATCCGGCCAACAAGCGGAAATATAAAATCATCGTCGTGGGCGCGGGACTCGCCGGCGCGTCGGCTTCGGCCACGCTGGCGGAACTGGGCTACGAAGTTCACAACTTTGTTTTCCATGATTCACCCCGGCGCGCGCATTCCGTCGCGGCCCAAGGCGGTATCAACGCCGCCAAGAATTACCAGAACGACGGTGACTCCGTGCATCGCCTGTTCTACGACACGATCAAGGGCGGCGACTTTCGTGCGCGCGAGGCCAACGTGCATCGGCTCGCCGAAGTGTCGGCGAATATCATTGATCAATGCGCCGCGCAGGGCGTGCCGTTCGCCCGGGAATACGGCGGATTGCTGGACAACCGTTCTTTCGGTGGGGCGCAGGTTTCGCGAACCTTTTATGCGCGCGGCCAAACGGGTCAGCAACTTTTGCTCGGTGCGTATTCCGCGTTGTGTCGCAACATCGCCAACGGCGGCGTAAAATCCTTCACCCACGCGGAGATGCTGGATCTCGTAGTCGTGGACGGTCATGCGAAGGGCATCATCGTGCGCAATCTACAGACCGGCGAAATCACGCGGCACAACGCCGACGCCGTGGTGCTGGCCACGGGCGGCTACGGCAACGTCTATAACCTTTCCACCTATGCGCGCGGCGCGAACGTGACGGCCAGTTGGCGCGCTTACAAACGCGGGGCGTGCTTCGCCAATCCGTGTTACACGCAAATCCATCCGACCTGCATCCCGGTCAGCGGCGATTACCAGTCCAAGCTCACGTTGATGAGCGAATCGTTGCGCAACGATGGTCGGGTATGGGTGCCGAAGAAGAAAGAAGACTGCAAAAAGAACCCGGCTGAAATTGCCGAGGACGATCGTGATTACTATCTGGAGCGGATGTATCCCGCGTTCGGAAATCTCGCGCCCCGGGACATCGCCAGCCGGGCGGCCAAGACGGTGTGCGACGAGGGTCGCGGGGTCGGGGAGACCGGCTTGGGCGTTTATTTGGATTTTTCGGCGGCCATCCAGCGTTTGGGCGAAGGGAAGGTGCGTGAGCGTTATGGCAACCTGTTCGCGATGTATCACGAGATCACGAACGAAGACGCCTATCGCACGCCGATGCGGATTTATCCCGCCGTGCATTACACGATGGGCGGCTTGTGGGTGGATTACAATTTGATGAGCAACGTGCCGGGCCTGTTTGTACTGGGCGAAGCGAACTTCTCCGATCACGGCGCGAACCGCCTCGGGGCCAGCGCGCTGATGCAAGGTTTGGCGGATGGTTACTTCGTCTTGCCGGCCACGATTTCCGGTTATCTGGCGACGCAAAAGCCGGAGAAGCGACCGGCGACGGACAGCGCGGCGTTCAAGGCGGCCGAGGAAGACGTCCAGAAAGTCACCCAGCAACTCTTGGGAAACAAAGGCAGCCGCACGCCGGCGAGTTTCCACAAACAGCTCGGCAAATTGATGTGGGATTACTGCGGCATGGCGCGCACTAAGAGTGGTTTGGAAAAAGGGATCAAGGAAATCGCCGCCTTGCGTGAAGAGTATTGGAAAAACGTCAAGGTGTCCGGCGAAGCGGGCGAATGGAATCAATCCTTGGAAAACGCGGGCCGCCTCGCCGACTTTATCGAACTGGGTGAATTGATGTGCCGCGACGCGTTACATCGCGAGGAAAGCTGTGGCGGCCACTTCCGCGAGGAGTATCAGTACACCAAGGACGATCCGGAAACCCAGCAGGGCCTCGTTAACCCGGGCGACGTGAAGCGCCGCGACGATGCGTTCGCCTACGTCGCCGCCTGGGAATATGCCGGCGCGCCCGAAAAGGCGCCGATCCTCAACCAAGAGCCGCTCGTGTACGAAGAGGTTCACATGAGCACGCGGAGTTACAAGTGAAGACGGTTTAAGGTCACAAATTGTGACCTTAAAAGTCGCCAAGCCATGAGCGAAGTCAGCCTGATTCCAGTCCGACGCATCGAGCGGAAGATTTTGCTTCTGCGGGGCGAAAAGATGATGCTCGATCGTGATCTGGCGGAACTTTACGGCGTCGAGACCAAAGTCTTGAATCAGGCGGTGAAGCGCAACTTGGAGCGCTTCCCTTCCGATTTTATGTTTCAGCTTTCCAAGGAGGAAGCCGCGCTGATTCCAAGGTCACAAATTGTGACCTTAAAGCGGGGAGAGCATCGAAAGTTTCGCCCTTTTGCCTTTACCGAACAGGGCGTGGCGATGCTTTCGAGCGTCCTGCGGAGTGACCGCGCCATCCAGGTAAACCTCGCGATCATGCGAACATTCGTGCAGTTGCGGCAGATGTTGTCGTCGCACGCCGACCTCGCACGCAAGCTGGCAGCCTTGGAAGGGAAATACGACAAGCAATTTCGTGCGGTATTCGATGCCATCCGCGAGTTGATGCGCGAAGAGAAAAAACCGAAACGCGAAATTGGATTTCACACGTTGATGGCGAAACCCGCGAAGGCAGGCAGCGCAAAAGCAAAGGAGATTTGACCATGAAAGTTAAACTCAAAGTCTGGCGGCAGAAAAACGCGAACAGTCCCGGTGGTTTTAAGACCTACGAGTCGCCGGCCCTGAACGCCAACATGTCGTTCCTCGAAATGCTCGACGTGGTGAACGAGGAGCTGGCGAATCGCGGGGAAGAGCCCATCGCGTTCGACCACGACTGCCGCGAAGGCATCTGTGGCACTTGCTCGCTGGTAATTGACGGCAAGCCGCACGGCCCGCACAAAGGCATCGCGACGTGTCAGACGTACATGCGCAGTTTTCAAAACGGTGATGAGATCGTCGTCGAGCCGTTCCGCGCCAAGGCGTTTCCGCTCATCAAGGACCTGGTCGTGGATCGCAAGGCCTTTGACCGGATTCAGAACGCCGGCGGGTTCATCAGCGTTCGCACCGGTAGCGCGCCCGATGCCAATTCCATCCTGGTTCCAAAGGAAAACGCAGATCTGGCCATGGACGCGGCGCAGTGCATTGGCTGCGGCGCCTGCGTGGCGGCCTGCAAAAATGCCAGCGCCATGCTGTTCGTCGCCGCGAAAGTTTCCCATCTCGGTTTGTTGCCGCAAGGCCAGCCGGAGCGCTATCGGCGCGTGCAGGCCATGGTCGAGCAAATGGACACCGAAGGTTTTGGCGCCTGCACCGTCACCGGCTCTTGCGAGGCGGTCTGTCCGAAGGAAATCTCGCTCGACTTCATCGCCCGGATGAATCGCGATTATGGCGTGGCTCTGCTCAAAGGGGAGCCGAAGCAAGTCGCTGGCGGCGCGGGCTGATCGGCGGGTGAATTTTCCTTAACCTGAATTCCGAAATAGGATTGCCGTAAAAGAACGCAAAGCACGCCGAGAGTGGGTCGGCGGCGGGCCACGTAAAGCCTGTGACTCTGGTGACTCTGGGTCGGAACTTATACGTGGCGGGCCTGCCGTGGGCAAAAACTGACCGGCCTTGTCCTTTCAGGATCGGCCTGTCCGGCTTTGGGTTCTCTGTGTTCTCTCGCGGCTAACTTCGGGTTTCGGGCTTAAAGCTGTTCCGGCGAAACGCCCACGCCCACAATGCTGCACGCCTGAATCACGTTCAGTCCCAGTCGCTCCGCCTCGGCCAGCACCTCGTCCGATTCCGTGCCCGGATTCAACCACAGTTCGTCACAACCTTTCGCGGCGATCGCCGGCAAAACTTTCAGGAGCACCGCTGGCGGGAGATAAACACTCGCCAACTGCGGGCGTACCGGCACGTCGCGGATGTCCTTGAACGCACACAAGCCTTCGATGGTTTCTTCCCTGGAGTTTACGGGCCAAACCTCATAGCCCTGCTGCAAAAGGGCGCGCACGGCCTTGTTGCCAAATTTGCTGCGATCGTTGGAAGCTCCAATAATGGCGACGGTTTTCATCCCGGGATTATCCGGCGGTTGCGCGGTCATGCAAGCCACGAACCGCCGGCGTTCGATATTCAGCCTTGAATTGAGGCGCGGGTTCCTGCGAAATGCTCCCGGTGGAACGGCGTTATGGACTTAGCTGACATTTTAACCAAGGAACAAATCCTTCCGGATTTGCAGGCGACGACCCGCTGGGAAGCGATTGATGAGCTGGTCAACAACCTGGTGACCACCGGGAAAATTCAACCCCAGAATCGCGAGGCCATCGCAGCGGCGGTCAAAAAGCGCGAAACTTCCATGAGCACGGGCATCGGTTTCGGTATTGGCATTCCCCACGCCTCGACGGATTTGATTCCCGAAGTGGTCGGGGCTCTGGGTCGTTCCCGCACCGGCGTGAACTTTGACGCGCTCGATAATCAACCGGTAAACCTCGTCATGC
>JANYBF010000555.1 GCA_025360895.1 Verrucomicrobiota bacterium | reverse complement strand
GGAAAGTGCCGCTCGGAGAGTATCCCGAACTCACCCGGAACGGAGTGCCGAAGACGGGCACGGAAAATTATGGCGGGGCCATCGTGACGGCGGGCGGACTCGTCTTCTGCGCTGGAACGCGCGATAAAAAAATCCGCGCCTTCGACAAGGATACCGGCGCCGAACTTTGGTCCGCCGATCTGCCGTGGGTGGGCAACGCGCCCCCGGCGACGTATCAAGTTGATGGTCGCCAGTTCATCGTCATCGCCGCGACGGGCAGCAAGCTGGGCAACTCGTTTGGTGACGCGTACGTGGCCTTCGCTTTGCCGACAATCAAGCCATGAAGGCCAATCGAACCCACCGGCGGGGTTTTACGCTAATCGAATTGCTCGTGGTAATCGCGATCATCGCGATCCTGGCCGCGCTGTTGTTGCCGGCCCTAGCGCGGGCGAAATCCAAGGCTCGGCAAACTGCCTGCCTCTCCAACCTGCGCCAGATCGGCCTCGGGTTTGCGCTTTACCTCCCTGACGCCGCCGACCGCTTTCCCGATCGGCGTTCGGTGAAGACCGCGCTCGGCTATCGTCCGTGGACCGATTGGCCCCCATCGGATCCGCGGGGTGGTTGGGCGTCGCTCACGCTCAGCAATTATCTCGGCGCTTCGGCGGTCTGGCTTTGCCCGGAACTTGCCGCTTCCGCGCAACTGCGCGATTTGCCGCAATGTGTGCAGCTTGCCCGGACAAACGATCCAGCTTCCGTCGTTGGCTATTGGTTCTGGCGTTTCGACCGGACGGACGATCCCGTGCCGCTCGACAACTTCTGGCTCAAGACCCAGGAGCAAGCGTTGCAAGATTTGCGCGTGGCGAACAATCCGGCGGTGGGCCGTCCGGAATCCCTCAGCGATGTCGAGCTGGCGGTGGACCCTTACTTTCCCCAAACCATTCCAACCGTTGCCGCCGAGCTTAAAGGCGCCGCCGTTCATCGCCGTGGGCGCAACCGGCTCATGCTGGATCTGCGCGCGGAATTCCTCCGTGATGCACGTTTGCGGTGAGGAAGCCCTCTGCCGCTTTTCCACCAGCGCATGAATCGCAGCTTCTCGTGCCGCGCAAAGCCCGGCGATTGACACCGGGAAACGTCCAACGCAGTCTTCGCTCATGCAATCCGACGCGTCGCCGATTTCGTGCAACGGTCTGGCCGTCCAAGAATTTATCTCGTACCATTCCAACATGCGAAAACTAAGCTTCCTAGTGTGCCTCGCCTTTGCGGCCGCCGGCCCGACCTTCGCGGCGGAACCGGCGCCGACCGCTCCCGACGGTGAGGTCATCGTTCCGCACGAAGTCATACAGCTTTTCAACGGACGCGATCTTTCGTCGTTCTACACCTGGCTCGTGGATTTTCATCGTGCGGATCCGCACCAGGTTTTCACGGTCGTGGACCAGGTGGATGGCGCGCCGGCCATTCGCATCAGCGGCCAGCATCTTGGCGGGTTGTACACCAAGCAGAAGTTCGCGAACTACCGGCTCGTGGCCGAATTCCGCTGGGGGCTTGCCACCTGGGGCAACCGCACCAACGCCACCAAGGACAGTGGCGTACTCGTGCATGGCTCGGGCCGCGATGGGAATTATAACGCCAAGGACTTTAACGGTCCCTGGATGCGCTCCTACGAATTTCAAATCATCGAGGGTGGCGTGGGCGACCTGCTCGTGCTTGGCGGCTACGAACCGGATGGTAGCATTCAGAAATACTTCGCCACCGCCACCGTGACCAAAGATCGCGATGGGGAGCCGTGCTGGGACGCCAAGGGCACGGCCAAGGTGTTTGACACCGGTCGCATCAACTGGTGGGGGCGCGATCCGGACTGGGCCGACAAACTCGGCTACCGTGGTCGGCAGGATGTCGAGAGTCCCGGCGGAGAATGGACGCGCATGGAAGCCGTGTGCGCCGGCGACACCCTTGATTATTTCGTGAACGGCAAACGGGTGAACCAAGCCACGCAACTGAGCCACAAGTCCGGCCAGCTCATCTTTCAATCCGAGGGCGCTGAGATTTATTTCCGCCGCATCGAACTCCATCCCTTACCCGCTGCAAAATAGCGATGGGCGCTGCCCACCGCTTTCGCTGGCGATTTTTTACATGAGGTTGTCGAAGTGAAGCCGTATTTGCGGCAAAGCGGGATTGACCGCCGAGGCGGGCGGGGATAGCGTCCCGCCATGATCCATCGAATTGTTTACTTCATTGCTGGCTTGTTCCTGGTGGTTGGTTCCGTTGTGAATTCGTCGGCGGAGCCGAAGCCGTTGCGCGCATTGTTGATCACCGGCGGGTGCTGTCACAATTATCCGTTGCAAACGGAACAATTGACCAACGCGGTGGCCAAACTTGCGAGCGTCGCGTGGACCGTGGTGATGGAGGGCGGCAGCGGCACCAAGGCTGAAATTTCCCTTTACGACAATCCGGACTGGGCCAAGGGCTTTGATGTGGTGGTGCATAACGAGTGTTTTGCCGACACCACCA
>JANYBF010000522.1 GCA_025360895.1 Verrucomicrobiota bacterium | reverse complement strand
GCCGGTGGCATCAATGACAAATTCAGCCGTGAGTTCAACAGTTTTTCCGTGGCGCTTCCCCGCCAGCCGCATTCCCTTCGTCTCCTCCGTCGCGCTCGCAAGCTCGACTTCGTCCCAGTAGGTCACACCCAAAGCTTGTGCTTGCTGCACGAGGTAGTGATCGAAGTCCGGGCGATACCAATGCGTGTCGGCAATTTCCTCCCGCGGACTGGCGCCGACCATCAGTTGCCGCTGGCGGTCGGGATCCGGCCGGAAAGGTTTGCCGAATTCGTGATGGTAAAAGGTGAAACCGCGTTTGAGGCCGCAGGCAAGGTGCGGGGTTTTTTCCTGCCACGTCCCCCATTTGCAAAGTGGACGCACGAACGGCAGATCATATTCGTTGGCCAGCTCTTCGAGCAGAAGATTGGTCAATGGGGTTGAGGACTCCCCAATCACGAAACGTGGATGCCGACCCCGCTCCACCAAGGCGGTGGACAAGCCGAGCCGGAGCGAAATCATGGCCATAAGCGAGCCGGCAAAACCGGAGCCTACGACGACGACCTGGAAGCGCTGGGGTTTCATAATCCTCCGCAAACCGGACAATCAATGGTCGCCAAAATCTCCTGAGTCAAATTCAGGATGTGCAGACGTTGCCTTCGCTTCTCCAGGCAAGTAGAACAGGTCGAGAATTGTTCAAGATTCCAAGTGTCGGCAAAAACACGCCCTTGCCGCAAATTAATGGCGAGTTCCAAAGCCCTTTCCAGGGTAGCGAGCCGGGGCGGCGCAAACTCCCCCGCTTTCATCAGCCGATCCATCGCCCCGTTGCCGGGCCGGGTCGGGATGAGCGAAACCACCGTCGCGCCGCAAGCGAATGCAAACTCCGCCGATTTCACCGCCCACTCCAAACCCTCCGTTTCGTTCATGAACGGAGCCTTCACCAGCACAAACGCGCGCATCGCAATTTTCTCCCGCCGCAAAAAATCCGCTGCTTGCGCAAAGTGAGCCAACTCGAATTTCTTGTTCAAGCGCGGCAGGATTTCTGGATGCACCGTTTCAAGTCCCATCGCTACTTGCAGCGAACCTGAGAGCAGATCGCGGAGCCTCAAAGCCTTTTCACCCACCAGCCGCGGATGCGCTTCGACCACGACATGTTGCGCGAACGAAACGTTATCGGCGATGGCCGGATAATCCGAGAGTGGAATGGCAGCCGGGTCGAAGAAACTGCCACTGTTATAGAGTTTGATTTGTTCGGGCTTGGAATTGAGCTGCGCCAGCGCGTAATCAATCTGCTGTGGAATCGCACCGAGTGGAACGGTTTGCGTGAGCGTGTTCTGCCACAAATCACACATCAGGCAACGCCAGGGGCACTCCTTGTTCGTGAGCAGAATTACGGCGGAATTCACGATCCGCCCGGAATTGGAACATTCTTCCTCTGCAAAAAAACCGTGCGGCTTGAAGGGATCAATTCCGTCCCGGCGGGCCGAGCGCTGTGCCGTGATCCAAGCTGTCCGCTCCCGCTCTGGAAAGACTGAAACCACTGGCTGGCAGGTGGTCAGGAATAAAGCCCGAGGAATTGCTTCCGATATTCCGGATCGTTTCCGGAAAGTCGTTGCCGCAACCGATCCACTGGAACGGCGCCGTGCTGAAAGCGACGCTTCGGAAAGGTTGGCATCTCAAACCCGGTAACTGCTTTCACGCCGCGCCCGACGATTTCCCCTTTCAGTTGGTAAAGTTTATCCACGTCGTAATCCGTTAACGCAATGAATGGAATCCCTTCGGCTTGCTCAATGACCGCCGGTCGCGTGAACGGGCTGAAACCCTCGAATTGGAAATGATGAGCCGGGGCATAGGTGCGGGTGTAGGAACGGCTCAATCCGCCGGAATAAGTCAGCGAATGTTTGATCGTGCCCAAGCCCCAACCCTCCTGGTAAAGCAGACGATTGTTCACCACGCTGTTGATCGTCAGTTCAGGATTCTCCTCGATCGGATAGTCCTTCAAATTCTCGTCGCCACCATCGCCATCAATGAGGAACTTCCAGTCCGGGTATCGCTGTCGGATGCCCCGGCAAAGCGTCAGCGCCATCGTGCCCGACTCAACGTCCAATGATTTGTAGTCCTCCATCACGCGAATCGTCTCGAGCGGATCAAGCGATGCGGCATCGGCTTCAATCGGCTCTAGAAAAAGTCCGAGCCCCAGCCGGTCGAGGAATGCCTTGGCCTGTTCCAAATCAGGTCCCCCGTCCATGGCGAGCGTGAACGCCTTGAGCCGCCCCGGGTTCATCCCCAATTTCAGCAAGCAGTGGTAAGTAACCAAGAACACCGCTCCGCTGTCGATGCCGCCGGAGAAGCAAACGCCAATTGGCTCGTCGGCAGGAAGGCTGACCAGCCACCGTTTGATTTCATGGGCCATGGCAGCAACGTAGTTTTCGCCGAGTTGCTGAAGGTTGGTCGGGAATGCGTTGCGCGGCGGCGTGAAAAAACGTTCGCAAACCGGGTCCGGATCGGGACAGCCGACGAGATGGATTTGCACAACATAATGGGCCGGTACCATCCGGGTGTAACTCGGATGAAATTGAGCCGCGAATCCCTCCTGCTTCAACCAGTTCCAGATGGCATCAATGCGGTGCGCCACCACCAACGCCGGTCCTTCGTGCCGCTTCGCCAGGAAATAGCGCAGAGGCCGATCCAAAGACCGGGCCAAACGCACGATTTTCCCCGCCTTGGCAACGAGCGCGAAGGAGCCTTCGATCTCCCTGACCGCTTCAACTGGACCTTGCAGGACGCGGTCCCGGGCTTCGTCCACTGTCATGTTGAGAATGCGATTAGCCGAAGGTTCGGTGAGATCAACCAGTCGTTCGAGGTATTGGTTTTTCATCGATTTGCGATAGTAATAACGATTGATCGGCAGCTTCGCAACGCCGCTTTCCATTTGCGTTTAAAAGCTTTAGTCAGGGGAGGCTGCGGCAACGGTATGAGAAAAGTCAACGGGTCGCAGGTTCACGCACCGTCAAAAGGCTGTTCGTTGGGATGTCTATTGTGACTGACTGGGATCGCCCCGAGGGCCATGCCACTTCAACGCGATCTGCTTTAGCTGCGTCCCCAAGCCCAAAATAAAGCGGCAGCGAACTCTGGCCGAGATACCCCGACTTGCCATCGTAATACCGGGTAAACACGCGGTCGCCGGCGTAGACCTTCACCGTGGCGCCCAATCCATCGCGATTGGAGGCGGAGCCGACAAGTTTTACGTTCAGGTAATGGATCGATTTGCGGGAGGTGAGGTCACTGAGCAGTACCTGTGGCCGGCTGTTCATGTCGCCCGTGATGATATCCAGGTCCCCATCACCATCCAAGTCGAGGATTATTGATGTGCGGGTTCCAACATGGCCCTCAACGCCGACCTGGCCGGAAACACCGGCACATTCTGGGCGACCCGCGTCGGCGCCGCTGCAATCCAAGGTGAACTGAATGACCGCAGTGTGGCCGCTGGCCCTGGGCTCAACTCCCACCACAAACTCTGCGTCGAAGAACTTCGTCCCGTGCTCATTCAACAGCACCGAGTTGATGCCGTAGCGGAACGGATATCCCATTCCCCCGCTGACGAAAACATCCTCGAATCCATCCGCGTTGAGGTCACCCGTGCTTATGCCCCAAGGGCAGTAAGTCTCGAGGTTCAGTTCATCGGAGCGCTCGCGAAACTTCCCGCCTCCCAGGTTCTCATGAAAGGTATTGCCAAACACATTGTTGGAAGAGCCCTGCAGAACGGCTTCGGTATACTCGATTGAACAGAACTTCTCGCTCTTCTGCTTCTCCGCCTCGAGCCGGAACGAGGCGGCCTGTCGCTCCTGTTCCGTAGTCATGTCGGAATGCATGTCGGTGACGAACAAGTCCATCCGGCCATCGTTGTTGTAGTCAAAAAACTTTAAACCCATCGATCCCCAGGAGGTCTTCGGGAACAGCGTGTCGGTCTTCTCCACGAAGCCCTTCCCGCTCCGGTTCTCAAAGTAATGGTCGTCTCCCTGCATGTTCGCCAGATACAGGTCGGGGTAACGATCACCATTCAGGTCGGCGAACGTGGCGTCCCCAATCCACCCCGGGTTGTTCAATCCAGCGGTGGCCGTCACGTTTTTGAATTTTCCACGCCCCATATTTTTGTAGAGCAGACAGGGTTCCGACCGCTCGGGGTAAAGGTGACCCATGAACGCGCTGGGGATCGTCAAATAGTAGCCTCCTTGGCCGACCTGATCCGTGGTATACTTTCCCACGTTGCAGACGAAAAGATCCAGGAGGCCATCGTTGTCGAAGTCGAACCAAACCGCCCCCGATGAATGTCCGGAGTAATCGACTCCAGCTTCCTTTGAAATGTCTCGAAACTTGCCATTGCCAAGGTTTTCGAAGAGCACGTTACCATGCCGAACGGTCGTGATAAACAAGTCCGGGTCGCCGTCATTGTCGAAGTCCGCAAACGCAGCCCCTACGCAAATCCGGCCGGGGAGGCCTACACCTGCTTTCGCGGTGATGTTCTCGAAACGGCCGCCGCCGAGGTTTCGCCAGAGCTCATTGGAGCCTAGCTGGTTCACAAAAAGAATGTCGGGTAACCCATCCCCATCCACGTCGGCTGCCGCAATGCCGCAACCGTGATCGTAGTGGCCCCGCACCCAATTCTTTGCAGCGTCATCCACCGCGCGGTGTTGAAAGGTGATCCCGCTGGCTGCCAGATGATCCGAAAAGTGGAAATCGTGGAAGGCTTGGAACTTCTTCACCGTCTCCAACTGTTGCTGCTTCCGTGCTTCAAGGAATCGCATCGTTTGAGCTTCCGTGTCTGCGGCCCGCACTTGCGTGGAGACGAAACTTAACAAAAGGATCCAACCCCACAATAGTGGGAAAACCGTGCCAAAAAAACGATCCCGGCACAAGGGCTGAAGCTGGCGGCTGTTCAAGGTTCGCACGGCCGCTCCAAAGAAATGCCCCGGTCACCCACTCCAGATCAAGAGCAGCCGCAATCACGGTAAGTAAGACCGCGCATTGGGGTCAAGTCTCAACTCCCAACAAAAGATAACCCCCGAGTTGACTTAAAATGAAAACACTGCGGGCGAAGAAAAATGGCCGATGGATCGGTTAGATCGAACAACTCGTTCGCGGTATCGGGGTGTCGTGAAAGTTTGGCACTGATTATTTTGGCCGATGGCTTCGCAAGGCCGTGAAAGATCTAACGCGGCTCGGTGATCACGGTCAGTTGGTCGGTAGCCGGTAAATTGATGCGTTGGGTCTGGCCACTTGGCCACGCGATCTCCACGCTTTCCACCTTGTCGGATTTCCCCAACCCAATCGTTACGGGCAGCTCGGATTGCGATAGGTAGCTGCGGGTGGGCATCACCTGTCGGGTCAGGGTCTGACCACGCACCCGCACCTTGAGCCAGGCGCCAATGGCGTCGCGATTGCTTTTGGTGCCAATCAACTTCAAACGAATCCAATGGTGGTTCAACTTTTGATCGTTTCGCAACAATAATGGCGCTCCCGCAACCTGCGTCAGCACGATATCCAAGTCTCCGTCGCCATCAATATCAGCGAACGCAGAACCGCGGCCTACGATTGGCTGAAGCAGATCACGGCCGCTCTTTTCCGGCGGCACGGGCAGGAAGCCCAGTCCTTTGTCGCCCCGATTCCAAAAGAGCTGGGCTGGCTGGCGATATTGTTGCGTGGGCTGGACCCGATTGATTTCGGGTTCGAGGTGGCCATTGGCGGTCAGTACATCAAGCCGACCATCCAGATCGTAGTCGAAAAAGAACAGGCCGAACTTCAACAGCTTCTGGCTGGCCGGACCGACACCTTCCTTAATGGCTTCGTCAGCAAAGACCAGGGAACCGCGCGGCGCGACATAGAGGGCATTCATCTCATTGGCAAAATTGCCGATTGCAATCCCCAAAGTGTCATCGTCGCGAAACCGCGCGGAGTCGATTCCCATCGCGCCGCGCGTCAGGCCGTAAGCATCGAACGCAATGCCCGAGCGCGCGCCAATTTCCTTGAACGTGCCGTCACGTTGGTTGCGGAAGAGAAAATTCTGCGCGGTATCGTTGGCGACGACCAAGTCCATCCAGCCATCGTTGTCCACATCCACCGGTGCCACGGCCAGCGACTTGGCCACGGGCCGGCCGGTGGCCGGGTTCTTGATCTGCATGCCGGCCGACACCGAAACGTCGGAAAACTTGCCGTTACCATCGTTGTGATAGAGTTGCGGAAACGTGCCTTCAAAATTGCGTGGCGGGCCGTAAGCACGCCCGATATTGGGAAGTTCAAAATTGGCGGCGCGATCAATTTCGGGTGACCAGCGGACGTAGTTACAAACGAAAAGGTCAAGCTTGCCGTCATTGTCGTAATCAACCCAGGCCGCACTGGTACTCCAATCGTCGGGGGAACCCTCAAGGCCAGCTTCCTTGGTCACCTGACGAAACTTGCCCTTGCCTTCATTGTGAAAAAGGTGATCGCCGCCCACCCCCGTGATGAAAACGTCCGACAGGCCATCGTTATCATAGTCCCCGACGGCTACCCCCATGCCATAAAAACTTACGTCGAGACCGGAGCCGGCGGTCACGTCCGTGAAATGGCCATGGCCATCATTGTGATACAGCGCCATGGTTGGCGGTTGCTTGCCCGGCGGAATGTGTCCCGGCCAATAGGTGGAATTGATGAGCAGCAAATCTTGGTAGCCGTCGTTGTCGTAATCAAGGAACGCCACCCCACCGCCCATCGTTTCCGGCAGCAGTTTGTCACCGTAAGCTCCATTGTTCTGGAGGAACTTGATCCCGGCAGTGGTGGTGATGTCGGTAAATTTTACGGTGGGAATTTCATTTTTCGTCTCAGCGTTGGCACGTACTAGCTGGGCGACGACAAGGAAAAGCCACGCCGTGAGATATGATTTGTTTGGCATTTTCAAAATTGTTAGGGTTTTTTCTATCAAAGCATCCAGCACATGACAATAAGAACCGTCATCCAAAGGCGATGGGCCAGGTGGCTCTTTGGATTCGTTTTTTGGACTCTCCTCGGCCTGTCGTTCGCGAGCCAGTTTTACATTTCCAGCGCCAAGGCCGGGCTGGAGGTGGGTTGGCGGCAGGCGGTCGGTTACGCACTGGGCGACTGGTATGTCTTTGCCGCGCTGTCGGTGCCGGTAATCCAACTGGCCCGGCGGTTTCGCTTTGAAGCCGGAGGCTGGGGCCGGAGCCTCGCAGTGCATCTGATCGGCGGAGTGACATTTTCCTTCGCTTATATGGTGATTCGCGCCTGGATTGGGCAATGGCAGAGCGGCGTCGCTTTTCCCGAAGTATTCAAATCCCTGTTGGTAAAATCCTGGCATTACAATCTGCTGGTTTATTGGGTCATCCTCGCCGTAAGCCAGGCCTTTGACTATTACCGGAAATACCGCGAACGCGAACTCCACGCCTCGGAATTGGAGAAGAATTTGGCGCAGGCGAAACTGCAAGCCCTCCAGATGCAACTCAACCCGCATTTTCTGTTTAACACCTTGCATTCGATTTCCTCGCTCATGCACAAGGACGTGGAGGCTGCCGACCGGATGATCATGCGGCTGGGCGACATGTTGCGGGCCGCCCTGGAAGGTTCCGACACCCAGGAGGTGCCGTTACGCGATGAATTGAAGTTTCTCCAACGATACCTAGAGATCGAACAGATCCGGTTCGGCGACCGGCTCACCGTGAAGCTGGAGATCGCCCCCGACACGCTCGAAGCGCAAGTGCCGAATCTGATTTTGCAACCACTGGTGGAGAACGCGATTCGTCACGGCATCGAGCCGCACGCCCGCCCGGGGCGCATCGAATTGCACGCCTATCGCCAAGCCGATGTGCTCAGATTGGACGTTTGCGATAACGGTGCCGGCCTGCGGAACCATGACCTTAGCAAGGAGGGCGTGGGTCTGTCCAACACCCGAGCGCGCTTGCAGGAATTATACGGCCAAGCCCATCGTTTCGGATTAGGCAACGCGCCCGGCGGCGGGTTCTTGGTGCAACTCACCATCCCTTTCCGATTGGAAAATAATCATCATGAAAACGCGAACACTGATCGTTGATGACGAGTTACTGGCTCGGGAACGGATGCGCCAACTGCTCCTGCCGGAACCAGAGATTGACGTTATCGGTGAATGCTCCAACGGACGCGAGGCCGTCGTGGCGATCCAGAAAGAGCGGCCGGACCTCATCTTCCTCGACGTGCAGATGCCCGAGTTGGACGGCTTCGGGGTCCTGCAAGAAATCGGCGGCGGCGGTGC
>JANYBF010000521.1 GCA_025360895.1 Verrucomicrobiota bacterium | reverse complement strand
GTTCGTCGCCGTACCGTACAATGACCCCGTGGCCGTCGCGCCGGGTATCACCGCGCGGTTTGTTGAAGCCGGCCACATGCTCGGTTCGACCAGCATCCAGCTCACGGTCGAGGAGAAGGGCCGTCCGAAGACCGTGGTTTTTTCCGGCGATCTTGGTCCCTTGGGCGCACCCATTCTCAAAGATTTCGAACCGTTCCACAAAGCCGATGTGGTCTTTCTCGAATCCACCTACGGCGACCGCGACCACAAGCCGTTCAACGACACCGTCAAGGAGTTCCTCGCGATTGTGAAAGAAGTCGCCGCGCGCAAAGGCAAAATCCTCGTCCCGACCTTTGCCGTGGGTCGGGCGCAATTGCTAATCACGCTTCTGGCCGGAGCCTTTCGCAACAAAAAATTGGCTCCCTTCCCAATCTATCTGGATAGCCCGATGGCCATTGCCGCGACTCAGATTTACCGGCAGCACCCGGAGTTGTTCGACGCCGAGATGACTGCTTTCATTGAGCAACGCGGAGTGGCTGGAAGCTTTGAAATGGCGGAGTTAAAGACCTCCGTCACCGCGCAGGACTCAATGGCCCTCAACGACGTGACCGGCCCGTGCATGATCCTGGCCGGCGCCGGCATGTGCAACGCGGGTCGCATTGTGCATCACCTCCGCAACAACCTGTACAAACCGGAGACCACCGTGCTCATCGTCGGCTTCCAATCCGAAGGTTCACTGGGGCGCCAGTTGGTGGACGGCAGTAAGCTCGTTTCCATCTTCGGCGAAAAGGTTGCGGTCAAGGCCAGCATCCACACGTTGGGCGGCTTCAGCGCCCACGCCGGCCAGACGGATTTATTGACGTGGTTGGGTGCGATGGCTGGTTCGCGTCCGCAGGCGGTTCTGACTCACGGTGAAGATCGCGCCCGCGAGCCGCTCGCGGAAAAAATCCAAGCGCGTTTCGGAATCGAAGCCAAATTGCCCGGCTTGGGCACGAGCATTGAAATTTAATCAGATCGTGCGGCCAAGATCGGCTTTAAAAAGGAGTAGCTTTCCAACCATGAAGTTGACGTACAGTAAATTGTTCCAGGTAAAACCGGGGAGCAAAGTGGACTTGAAGCAGGTGGCCCCGGACTTCGGCGGACCACACGAAAAAGAAATCGGCTCTGAAGGAAGTCGAGAAACTCGACCTGAAACTGCGGGGCTTACAATACTTGCTCTATGCCGAACGCAACCAATCGTTGCTGATCTGTCTGCAGGCGCTGGATGGGGCCGGCAAGGATGGCATCATCAATCACGTTCTCGGCGCGATGAATCCGCAAGGCGCCCGGGTTCACGGGTTCAAGTCGCCCTCGAAGGAGGAAGCCGCCCATGACTTTCTTTGGCGCATTGAACAGCAGGTGCCGAAGCAGGGCGAGGTCGTCGTCTTCAACCGTTCGCATTACGAAGACGTCCTGGTGACGCGCGTGCATGGGTTGGTGCCCGCCAAGGTCTGGAAAAGGCGCTTTGCCATCATCAACGCGTTCGAGCAACGGCTGTTGGCGAGCGGCACTCGCATCCTCAAGTTTTTCCTGCACATCAGTCCGGAGGAACAACTCCGCCGCTTCAAGCGGCGGCTCGACGACCCTGCGCGCCATTGGAAGATCAGCGAAAACGACTACGCCGAGCGGGAGTTTTGGGATGATTACACCCGGGCGTATGAGGAGGCTCTAAGCCGGACCAGCACGCCGCACGCGCCCTGGTATGTGATTCCCGCGAACAATAAATGGTTTCGGAATCTGGCAGTGGCGAAGATCGTCGTGGAAACCATGGCGGCGATGGGCATGAAGTTCCCAGCGCCAACGGTGAATCTCCAGGAGATCGAGCCCAAATTTCACCAGGCGGAAAAAGCCGAGGAGAAAAAACTCGGGAAAGTGAAATGGCAGAAATTTATTGCGGACGAGGGGTTGATGCCTAAGACCTCCAAAACCAATGGGCGGGCCAAACGCGACCGAACCCGCCCGAAGGCCAGTCCGCGCAAGCAACGGAAGGCCCCGGTCGCTACCAAATTCACTTCCGTCGTAAATAAATAATGAATGCCACCAGCCTCCAGCAAATCGACCTCAAGCCTTACGGCATCACCGTAGAGACCGTCCTGCGCAACCTGCCGCCGGCCCGCCTCTACGAGGAAGCGATCCGCCGCGAGCCGGGTTCGTCCATCGCCGAGTCCGGCGCGCTCGTCGCCTACTCCGGCGCCAAGACCGGTCGCTCGCCGCAGGACAAGCGCATCGTCAAGCA
>JANYBF010000512.1 GCA_025360895.1 Verrucomicrobiota bacterium | reverse complement strand
CGGTGGCTCGATGCCTGGAGCCGAGGGCGTAGCATAACGGGAGTTGGTCCCCTCACGCTCGAAGAATGCGCCGCGAGTCGTACCAAACCAGACCCCGCCCGGAACGGTTGTCCGGGCCGTCAACTCCGGCCAAGGCATCCCCGGCTGAGCTTTCAAGGCGGGTGGCTGGCCTAACCATGCAGGTCCTATATTTAGGTTTTGAGCGCCGCTATCGCCGTTGGACAACCACCCCTCGTCAAACCGATAAGCCAGGTCGCCTCGCGGCGTCAGCGCGATATCTTTGGCGATCTTGTCGGCGAGCGGTCGATAGCTTCGGTCCAACGCGAGCGTGTTGTCGAAAATGCGAGCCACCCCCTTGTCGGTCAGCACATAGACGGTGTTTTCCTTGTCCACGCAAAGCTTCTTGAATACTGCGTTGGTGAGTCCCGGGGCGTGATTGATGCGAACCGCGACATCCTGCCAGAACGGCACATCGGGCAGCGGCCCGGCGACCAGAGCTGCGGGTACGAACCAGAACACGATTAGGCCAAAACGCGGCTGCGCAAATGTCATGGGCAAAAGCGTACCACGATGGTCAGGTTTCTCGAGCTACAAAGCTGCCCGAAATGAAATCGAATCAACTGCGCTGAATCAGAAGGCGCCACGCTTGATAGTGGGCCTCCAGCAAAAAATCGAAACGCGCCGTACAGAAGGCGGCGCATAAAGCATGACAGACGCGGTCATTGAGAAAACTTGGTCGAAGTGAACCGTAGGATCGTCAGATCGCACTTGATCACCTTCGGCCGAGCATTCCTTGCGGGTACAAGCTCGCTCGTGTAAAAGACAGCACGCTATGAAACGCATCATTGCCGGCATCGTTCTTCTCGGCACACTGGCTACCTTCGCGCAGGCACAGGTTCCCCCCAATGATCGGATGGTGATTGTCATCAGCCTGGATGGATTCCCAGGCTTCGCGCTGGAAGACGAAAAGCAACCGGTTCCAACGCTGCGGCGCTTGATGCGTGAAGGCACGTGGTCGCGAATGCACACGATCAATCCGACCATTACCTGGCCGAATCACACAACGATGGTCACCGGCGTCCACGCCGACGAACACGGCTTGCTGCTCAACGGGACGATTCTGCGGACCAACGGTTGGCCGCCAGTCAAAGTGGATTCCAAAATCGACAAAGAGATAATGGTGCACGCGCCGACAGTTTATGATGCGGCGCACAAGGCCGGGCTGACCACGGCGCAAGTGGACTGGGTGGCAATCAACAATGCGCCCACGATTACCTGGGCGTTCAGTGAAGGGGCCACTCCCGACGGCCCCGTCGAACGGGAAATGATCGGGCGTGGAGTGCTCACCACGAATGAAGTGCAGGACTTCACGAGGTTCAATATCGTTTGGCGCGATCAGGTGTGGACCAAGGCGGCGGCTTATCTGATCAAGGAACACAAACCGAACCTGATGTTGTTTCATTTGCTGACGCTCGATGCCACGCATCATCGCTACGGTCCGAATACGATGGCGGGAACTACCGCGATGGCGTTTGTTGACGGCTGTGTGGCGCAGGTGGTTGCGGCGGTTCATCAGGCGGGCATGGCCGAGCGGACCACTTTCCTGGTGGTTTCGGATCACGGGTTCAAGGCCTACACGAACCAGATCCGCACGGCGGTGGCCCTCGAAGCTGCGGGGCTCGCCAAGGCCGCGTACGTATTGCCCGAAGGCGGTACAGGATTTCTGTATCTGAATGCCACCAACTCGCCGGAGGCGTCGCGGAAGGTGATGGAGTTGATGAAGTCCATAGAAGGCATTGCCGAGGTGATCACGCCGGAACGTTTCAGCGCGCTGGGCTTGCCGCTGCCGCAGAAAGATCCGCAGATGTTCGACCTCCTGCTCACGGCCAAGCCCGGCTACTCGTTTTCGGGCGCGACTGGAGGTGCGGTGACCGCGGCGGTGCCACAGCAGGCCGGCAGCCACGGTTATCTCGCCAGCGATCCCGACCTGGACGCGATCTTCATCGCAAGCGGCTACGGCGTGAAGGCGGGAGCCAAACTCGGCGAAGTGCGCACCATTGATGTGGCGCCGACCATTGCGAAGTTACTCGGCCTGCCCTTGCCGACGGCCAAGGGCAAAGCCATCAACACTGAGTGATCGCAAATGTAGTTGGCCGCAAACGCCGTGGCGAACAACTGCTCGCCAACCTCGTGGCCGCGGCGAGGCAACTGTCGAGATCGAAGATGATCGCTTTGGTCA
>JANYBF010000501.1 GCA_025360895.1 Verrucomicrobiota bacterium | reverse complement strand
ACGGTCGGAATTGCTCGACGCCATGCCGCCATATCAAGGCGGCGGCGAAATGATTTTGACCGTGGGCTACGACAAGACCGAGTTCAAGAAAGCGCCGCATCGTTTCGAAGCCGGCACGCCGGACATCTCCGGCCCGATTGGACTGCACGCCGCGATGGATTATCTCGACGCCATTGGTCGCGAAAACATCTGGAAGCACGACCAGGAACTTGCGAACTACGCCTATGCCCGGCTTGCCGCGCTGAAAAACATCCGTCTCTTCGGCCCGAAGACCGGACGCGCCGGCCTCGTGAGTTTCCTGCTCAAGGACGTTCACGCGCACGACGTCGTCACACTGGCGGATCAAGGCGGGGTGGCTTTGCGCGGCGGCCATCACTGCACGCAACCGCTCATGCACAAACTCGGCGTCGAATCCACCGCCCGCGCGAGTTTCTATTTTTACAACACCAAGGCCGAAGTGGACCGCTTCGTCGAAGTGGTGAAGGAGGTCCAGAAATTCTTTGCAAGCTAATTGACTGGAAGACCAATTCTGTTCCCCCATTCAGTTTTACAGCATGCCAAAGCCCGCTCAAATTGTTCCTGAGAGTGATAGCAAACGATGGCTGCCTGACTTTGCCGAGGTGTGGCGGTACGTTCCGTTGCGCACTCTTTTCTTCTACCTAAATGGTCTGGTGTATATTCCGTCCGTTGCCAAGCTACGCACTGGAGATCCATTTGAAGGAGAGTTCTACGAGGAGATTGCTTGGTTCAATACCGCATTCCGCGATCATTATGGCCTTGAGGCAAATGCAGTAGATGAATGGATGTTGAAAGAACTGTGTTCAGATTCCGAGCGGCATCACATTGAAATCAACAAAACCTATCCAAACGCAGCCGCTGAAGTCTTCAGAAGGCACTATTTTGACTTCATCAGGCGAACTCGGTTCGCATGGTGTTGGTTTCATTCCTATCGCGAGTCTGCAGCGATGTGGAGTGTTTATGGAAATCAAGGCGTAGCCATCAAATCGACGGTGGGAAAAATCAGTTCGGTTTTTGAGAAAACAGGCCGTGAGTTTATTTACGGACGCATGACTTACGTGGATTACCAAACCGGCGTGAGCACAGAATTTAATCCCGAACGGAAATCTGATTATCGTCTGTTACTTCGCCCGTTTTTCTTGAAGCGCAAGGAGTATGAATCTGAGCAAGAGGTTCGCTTTGTGACTTCAGGCTCTGACCGTGCAGAGCGTGGCGGAATTCTGCTGAAAGATTTGAAGCCTCAAGATTGGATATCGGCGATTCGACTTTGGCCGGGGCTTACGAAGGACGAGGATAAGTCCATCAACAAAGCGATTAAGCACTTCATTCCAAATGCAGATTGTGAAAGGTCAGATTTGTTTTCCAGTCCTGACAGCCCATCTAGGTTAAGTGAAATCATCCTCGCTGATTTTGAAAAGTCCGCAGATTCAAGTTGGATCGATGGGAATGATGAGATCCCTAACTTGCTTAAGATGCCGTAGGCTTGTTTGCTGCAAATAAGCTCACTCCCGCACCGTCTTCAACCCCGTTCGGATGATGCGCTCGATGAGTTGCAGGTGCGTGAAGTCTTCGTCGGCTGCGACTCTTTACTCGAATCACGGAATTATTTCAGCCAGTTGATTTTTATTTCCTTTTCCAGCGGCTTGAATTCCGGGTCGCCGGTGACGAGTTCGGCTTTCTTTTCCTTCGCCAGTGCTGCGGCAAAGGCATCGGCCAGACTCATCTTGAAACGGGTTTTGAAATCAGCGGCCAGGTCGGCCAGGCGACGGTTGGTGGGATGAAACTCAATCGGCGCGGCCAGCAGTTCCTGCGCGATGGCCTGCCACGCGGCGTCACCGTCCTTGCGGCGCACGATGTATTGCACCTCGGTGTAGTTCACGTCGGTCATGTGAACCGGCTGGTCGCGCAGCCCGGCCTTTTCGAGAATCTGCGCCACCGCTTCCGCGCCGGACTCGTCGCGGAGCAGTTTCAGCAGGGCGTGACTATCGAGAACCTGTGCTGCGGGCATACTTGGCTTTCTCCAGTTCCCTTTCCTCGCGTTTGTGTTCGGCCCATTCCTCGGCAAACGGTTTGTCGCCGGGTTTACGTTTGAGGATGCCGCGCAGTTTGCGAATGGTGGCGGCGGTCACAGGTTTGAGGAGAATACCCTCGGGCGTGGCCTGCACCACAGCCTTGGTCCCGTCCTCGATCTGGAACTGTTTGCGCAGTCGCAACGGGATGACGACCTGGCCTTTGGTGGTGAACCAGACGGTGTCAGCTTTCTCAGTCATATTCATGGAAGCTAGTATGACTACACAATAAAAGTCCGTCAACAGTTCTTTAGTAGGAATTGCCCATGAAGAAAGATTTTTGTTCGCGTGGGTCTTAACCTCGGACGAGGTGTCGGATAGCCTAGCCCTTTCAGGGCTTGGATGGTTGGTGGGGCATGAACCCGGGGTGTTGCCCCGGGCCATCGTCTTTCGGACTTGCAGTTCTTTCCCTCAGCGGGAAGCAGCGTCAATTGGCGGTTTCTCATCCCACTTGGCGATTCAGCCTTTGAACTCGCCGGGTTTTCCCGCACACTGGCGGCCATGAGCAAAATCAAACTCCCGGCCACGGGCGAAGGTTACCTGGGCGAAACCATGGTTCACAAAATCTCCCGCGCCGTGGGCGTCGTGGAAAGCGTGATCCAGGCCAAGGCCGGCTGGCCGCCGCAGATCACGTTGAAGCTGGCGGATGGCTCGTTCAAAAAAGGCCGGCTCAGTGATTTTCGCGAGCCCAGCAACACCGAACGGGGGGAAATTTCCCCCGCTTGACCGCAGGTTGCGCTGGTGGACGTAGATTCAATTTGCCGCACTGCAAAGCAAGGAACACAGACCAACAATCATTTGCCTGATCAACCATGATCGC
>JANYBF010000490.1 GCA_025360895.1 Verrucomicrobiota bacterium | reverse complement strand
GGTGAGGACGACATTGGCCTCCACGAGCGTGCCGGGGGTGGGCGGGAAGAGGGGATTGGCCGCACTGTCATACAGGTAGACGCCCACACTGTAGCCGGCGATGAAATTGCCGGTGATCGTGGCTTTGGCAATGGCGGTAATCCCGTATGCCTCCCAACCTTCCCCCCCGTCAACGACGTTGCCTGCGATGGTGGCCAGCGTGGGGTTGTAATCCTGCAGGTTGATGATCGCCCAGCCGGGCACGACCGCCCCGCCGGCACCCACGGTCAACCCGTCGTTCTTGATCGTCAATATCCGGGTGGCGGGGTCATAGCCCACCACGGTCAGAAACACGTTGACAGTGTCCGGGTTGCCCGCAATCACCGTGCGAAAACTCACAATCTGCCCGGCCCGATACGTACTGGGGATCGGCAGGACCAGGACTTGCGCCGTGCTCGTGCCATCCGGCGGTGGAATCGTGAACGCCGCCGTAATCTCCGTTGCCCCCATGTAAGGTTCGTCCGTTTGAAAGACCGCTTCCACCCCCATGTGCCGCACCACGTTGTTCGTGAAGAGCAGGCGCAGTGGACTGCCAAAGTGCGAGCCATCTTTGCGGATGCCCCCGGGGTTCTTCACCAGATCAGGGTGCTCACTGCCGCCGTCAAAGAAGTTGTCCCGGTAGATGGCAGACCCCACCCAAGGCGTTAAGCGGACCTGTTGCCCGCCCCCATAAGCGTTCCAAGCGTTGGTGGTGTTCGAGCCAAATGGATTGACCACCTGGCACCGGTCGAAGCCGAAGTGTTCCAACCGCCCCCGTAGATCATAGCCGTAGCCGGTGACCAACACCGCCCCGTGACAGTTATCAAACGTGCAATTCTGGAAATCCACCGCCGCCACGCGCCGCAGATCGTAATGGGTGAGCCAGACGCCCTCCGCCCCTCTGGGTTCGCTCCCCACGTTTTCCGGCAGGGGATTGCTGTCCTTGCGCCAGGTCAACCCCCGGCACGTCAACGAACGAAACCGCGCGTGGACCACCAGCATCCGCGTCCGGTTCGTGCTGACCGTGGAATAAAGCACGGCGCCCGGCGCGCCCGTCAGTAGCAGATCCCGCCCGGCCAGTTCCGTGCTGCCCAGCTTGAGCAGCTTTTGATACGAACCCGCCAGCGCGTCATAATCCCAAGACAGGGTGTTCAACCGGTAAGTGCCCGCCGGAAAATGCAGGGTGTTATGATTCGAGGACACTTCCAGCGCCGTGAGCGCCGCTTGCACTGCCGCCGTGTCATCGGTCACCCCGTCGCCCACCGCGCCAAAATCCTGCACCGAGAGTGCAACTTCCTTCACTACGTTTACCTCCCGACTGCCGTTCGTACCCACCGCGTAGGCCACGGCTGGTTGGACCGTCAGGAGCACACTTTTCGCCGGCGATAAAACCGCGCCCGGCAGCGGTGTCACCGGTATCTCCACTTCGTTGACCCCGATGGGCAACGTGACCGAGCCGGATAAAGCCACGTAGTCCACGCCGGGCACGGCGTCGCCACCCACCGTGTACGGCACCGTGAGCCGGTTGAGATTGCCCGCCCGGGTGATCCGCACACTGCCCGGCGTGAGCGTGGTCGCATTGGCCACGGCGGTACCCACTTCCAAGTTGATAACATTAGTTGCGGCCAGGATGGCCGTCACCGCCGCCGCCGTTGTCGGTGCGTTCGTGCGATAGTTCAGCGGGCCCACCGCCCGCCCGGCCACCGCTTCCTCCCAATCCGTCACCCCATCCCCATCCGAATCGCCATCGGCCACGCCGACCCGGAAAAATCGGCGACTCTCCGTCACGGCGACCGCCGCCGTTAACGCCGTCCCGTCCCCAGCCAGCCCGTCCCCCTCGGCCAGCCAAGGCCCGGTCAGCGTATCCGCCCGGCTTTGAATCTGGTAACGTTTGCCCACCACGGACGGCCAACGCAACTGCACTGCGGGCCCGGAAGTGATGCTCGCAATGGCCAGGAACGACCCGGCATCAAACGGGTCCGTGCCCGCCGCAAATTCGTCTATGTCCGCCACCCCATCCCCATCGGTATCCACAGCCAGCAAGGCCGCCCGCCCATTCACAATGGCGGGATTATCCACCAAGAGCCGGAGACGAAAGGCCGCGGGCGCGGGCGGCGCGTTGGTAACGACCGCCAAAACGGAGCCGCCCGTTCCGTGTACAGGCAAGCCTTGGGGCTGCCAGTTTCCGCCCGACAGGGCGTTGGTGGTTTCAACCTGGTAACGCTTTCCGCTGACGGACGACCACCGGATCAGGTAGGCCGCGTCCACGAATTGGCACGCCTCCACCCGGAAGACCGATTGCGCATCGAGCGGATCCGTGCCGGCGATGCTCTCTTGGTAATTGCTCTGCCCGTCCCCGTCCGCATCCGCGCCCGGATCAAGCCCGGGAACGCCATACGCCGTCTCCCAGACGTCACTCAGCCCGTTGGTGTTTCCATCCACCATGGCCCGCCCAACCTCGCCGCCCCCCCACAAAATCAAAACCAACCCCAGCCCCGCCCCCCCGCCGGCGCCGCCCCACCACGGACCCTGACTTTTACCCCAATCACGCATCCCCCATTCTCACCCCCCACACCCCAACCTGGCAAACCCATTCTGAACAAGCGTAAGGACTAGGTACAATTAAGGGCAACCTCAGTACCGGCGACGTCGCATCAGCCCGGCATGAATACCAGTCGGGCTTTGCCCTTAAGCAGATCATCTCCGACAGGTGTATAAACTTTGGTTCACCGGGAAATATCGAAGTTGGCAAGCGAAAGCGGCAGTAATCAAAGCCGAAGCTTCGCCCATTGGTCACTGACCGCGATGAGGGATTCACCTCTTATGAGCCAAGCTTGATGGCTCGTTCAATCTATTCCCCCCAAGCCTGCCTGCGGCTGCCATCGTGCAAAAGATAATAGAGGAAGAGGGAATTCCACTTGAGGTAACGGGGGCCAAGCCGGCGGGGTTCGGAAAGGAGGCGATAGAGCCAAGTGAGGCCGCGCCGCTGTATCCAACCCGGGGCGTCGGGTTTAAGGCCGGCGTTGGCATCAAAAGCAAATCCGACGGTCAAGACGACGCCGCGCAGCAGTTGGGGTTTGTGCCGGTGCGCCCAGGCTTGTTGTTTCGGGGTGCCAAAGCCGACCCAGATGAAATCGGGGGAGAGCCGGTTGATTTCGTCCACCACCTCCCGCGCCGCCATACCATCAATCGAACCATCCGTGTTGCAGCGGCCATGAAACGCGCCAACGAAGCGGAGGTGCGGGTTGCGTTTGGTGAAAATGGCTTGCAACCGTGCCCCGCAATCCGGCGATCCACCGAGCAGATAATGGGTGGTGCCAGCAGGCGCGTTTTCCAGAAAACGGCGCATGAAGGTGGGGCCATAAACGCGGTCGGGCAGCCGGGCGCCCGCGCGATTCAAACACCAGACGAGGGGCATGCCGTCGGGTACCAAAGCATCGTAGGCATTCATCAGGGTGCGGAAGGCCGGATCGTGCCGCCGCATGGTGACAATCTGAGTATTGACGAATTCAAGGAGGCGGCAGTGCGGCGCGCGCGCCCACTCGAGGCATAGCGTGGCAAGCTCGTCGTAGTCGGTCACGAGCAAGGGCGCACTCAAAACGTGCATTCGTTTCATGGGGCAAAGCGCAAGTCCGCTCCCGGGCAGTTGGCCATGGTTTTGATTTTCGTGATGGTCAGGCAGCCGCGTGAGGAGTGTCGCGATGCGGGGCGGGCGTTCAAGAAAAGACTTCTCCCGGCGTCGGTTTTACGCGAGGCTGCCGGGGTTGGATGTTTGCCGGAACCGTCGCCAATGTTGACCATGATTCTTCGCGCCGCATGAAGTTGCTAGTCTTTGCCCACACCCCGCCGCCGCATCACGGACAGAGTTATATGGTACAACTCATGTTGGAGGGCTTGGGCGGCGACTATCGAAAGCGCAAGCCAAGTGACGGGCCACACCGCGGGGACGTGCATGGGATCCAGTGCTATCATGTCAACACCCGGCTCTCGAACCGGCTGGAGGATATTGGCGAGATTCGCGGCCGGAAGCTGCTCCGCTTGCTGGTCTATTGTTTGGAAGCCATTTGGTGCCGCTTCCGGTACGGCGTCACAAACTTTTATTACATCCCGGCGCCCGGAAAAATTTCCGCCCTCTATCGGGACTGGATGATCATGTTCATTTGCCGGCCCTTTTTTAAAAAAATTATTTTCCACTGGCACGCCGCCGGCCTGGCCAAGTGGCTGGAAACTTCGGTGCAACTCCGCACCCGGTCCTTGACCTATCGCTTCGCCCGGCAAGTGGATCTGAGCGTGGTGCTGTCGCGCTACAACCTGGCGGATGCGGAGAAATTGCTACCCCATCGCACTTGCGTCGTCGGCAACGGCATCCCCGATCCGTGCCCGGATTTCAAGCAGGCCATCCTGCCCCGCCGGCTGGCCCGCGCGGCGGCCCGCGAAAAACTACTCGCCGGTCGCCCGCTCAAAGCAATGGACTATCATGGTACGGGTGGCGACCCACAGCGGTTCAAAGTACTGTTCCTTGCCCATTGCACCCGGGAAAAAGGCTTGTTCGATGCGATCGAAGCGGTTGTTATCGCCAATACTCACCTCGCTCAAATCGGGGCGCCGCTGCGGGTGGAATTGACCGTGGCGGGGGAATTTTTGACCGCCGCCGAGCAAGCTGAATTTGGTCAACGCATCCAGCAGCCGGACTTGCATGACGAGCACGGGCGAGCGCTGGTCAATTATGTCGGCTTTGTCCGGGGTGAAACCAAGAAGCGCGCTTTTATCGAGGCAGACTGCTTTTGTTTCCCGACCTATTACTACGCGGAAAGCTTTGGCCTCGTGGTGGTGGAAGCGATGGCCGCCGGTCTGCCTATCATCACGACCCGCTGGCGTTCCCTCGGGGAAATGATGCCGGCAGATTACCCCGGGCTGGTGGAAATTCGTTCACCCCAGAACGTCGCCCAAGGCATGCGCACGCTGATGAGCCGGGAAGCCGGTGAAGGTTTCCGAGAGATGTTCCTCGCCCGATTTACGCTCGAAGCCCATCTGACGAAGCTTGCGGAAGCCTTCACGACTGTCGAGCAAGCGGTCCCCACCCACGCCACCACGCCGGTGACGGCGCGGCGCTGAATTCCGCGAGCAGACTCAAATTCATTGCGCAAAGACTTCACGTCGTTACTTTTGAACCTGTGAAAATCGGAATCTTGCAACTAAATTCAACGATTGGTGCATTCGAGGCGAACCAGCAGAAACTTCTCGCCGCGTATAGCCAGGCCGTGCAACAGGGCGCGGAGTTTGTAATGGCGCCGGAACTTTTCCTGTGCGGCTACCCGCCTCGTGATTTGTTGCTGCGCCCGGATTTCATTGCCGCCAATCTCACGGCCCTGGCCAAAACGGCGGAATTGGTGGGCGCAGTGCCGCTCTGCGTCGGCTTCGTGGATAAAAATCCCACGCGCCCCGGCCGCCCATTGGCCAATTCCGCCGCCGTCCTGCAAGCCGGAAAAATTGTCTGGCGACAGAACAAGTCATTGCTGCCGACTTACGACGTCTTCGACGAGGATCGTTACTTCGAACCGGCCAAAAGCACCGCGCCGTTTGAATTCCAGGGGCGCAAATTTGGCATCACGATTTGCGAAGACATCTGGAATGACGAGGATTTCTGGTCCGACCGTCTGTATCGCCGCGACCCGGTGAAGGAACTTATCGCCCAGGGCGCGAACATCATCCTCAACATTTCCGCCTCGCCGTGGCATGTGGGCAAGGAAAAGAGCCGCCTCGAGATGCTTCAGCGCGTTGCCCGGGACGAGCGCATTCCGCTCGTGCAGGTTAATTCCATCGGCGCGAACGATGAACTGATCTTTGATGGGCACAGCGTCGCCCTCAACGGTCAGGGCGATGTTCTCGCCTTGGGCAATGGATTCGCCGAAGACACGTTGGTCGTTGAAATGGAAGGCGGCCCACCCGCAACGAAACCGATCTGGCCCGCAAAAGAGGAGTTACTTTTCAAGGCTCTCTCGCTCGGCATCCGGGATTACGTTCATAAATGCGGCTTCATGTCCGTGGTGCTTGGTTTGTCGGGCGGCATTGACTCGGCCATCACTGCGGTGCTGGCGGTGGATGCATTGGGCGCGGACAAGGTCACGGGCGTTTCCATGCCCGCGCGGTATTCCAGCAGCGGCAGTCTAACCGATGCCGAAGTGCTTGCGAAAAATCTGGGCATCCGCTACGAAGTCATCCCGATCGAGCCGGCGTTTCAAGCCGTCGAAGGCCAGTTCATGAAGGTTTTTGCCGGAACGAAACCCAACGAGGCCGAGGAGAACATTCAATCCCGCCTGCGCGGGGTCACGCTGATGGCGCTTTCGAACAAGTTCGGTTCGCTGGTGCTGACCACGGGCAACAAATCCGAAATGGCCGTCGGCTATTGCACTCTTTACGGCGACATGTGCGGAGCGCTCGCCGTCATCGCGGACGTTTTCAAGACGGAGGTCTATAACGTCTCGCGCTGGATCAACCGGGATCGCGTTATCATCCCAACCGACTCCATCACCAAACCTCCCAGCGCGGAGCTGCGGCCCGACCAGACGGATCAGGATTCGCTTCCGCCGTATGACGTGCTCGACGCGATCCTTCAGCACTACGTCGTGGAGCATTTGAGCAAGGACGAGATTATCCGGCGCGGCTTCAGCGCGCCCGTGGTCAACGACGTGATCAACAAAGTTACCTTCACGGAATACAAACGGCGTCAGGCCGCGCCGGGATTAAAAGTTTCGCCGCGCGCCTTTGGCATGGGCCGGCGGATTCCCGTCGCACAACGTTTTCGCACGGTTTGATTTCAGTCGCCCCGCTTTGAACCCGCATGATTACCCCCATAAGAATCACCGTCGTCACCCCGTGCTTCAACAGCGAACGCACGATTCGGGAGACCCTCGAAAGCGTCGCGCGGCAGAGCCATCCGAACATTGAGCACATCGTCATGGACGGGGTCTCGAAAGACGGCACGCTCGGCATCCTCAAGGAGTTCCCGCACCTCACATTCATTTCGGAAAAAGACGAAGGGCACTACCACGCGATGAACAAAGGCATCGCGCGAGCGACGGGCGAAGCCGTAGCGATTCTCAATGCCGACGATTGTTATTGCGACGGGATTCTCGCCAAAGTCGCGACTGCGCTCACCGCCCATCCAGAATGGGACGCGCTTTTCGGAGACGTTATTTTCGTGGACGGCGCGGGCAAGGAGATTTTCCGACGCGAGGAAGCCTGTTGGGATCCGCAGATCGTTCGGTTTGGTTTCGGACTGGCCAACCATCAGGCGTTGTTTGTCCGCAAGCGCACCTACGACCGCCTCGGCCTGCTGCGACACAAGGATTTCAAGAACGCTTGTGACATTGAATTCCTGATGCGGCTCGTGGCGAACAAATGCCGCGTGGGTCACATCCGCGAATACGTGGTGCGCTACCGCTACCATCAATTCGGCCAGTCGGCCGACAAGCGCATCGTGGCGAACATGGCGCGCGAAACGGCGCGGATCCGGGCGGAGCATGGTGTGCCCGGTGGTTTTATCGGCCAAGTGCTTGGTTTCTATGCCCGGGCGAAACGGCAGGGGGAAAAGGTTTTCATCCTGGGCAAGTGCGACCTCATCCCCGGACAATTCCGCCTGCGCCGCCATATGCAGGAAAAAACTACGTTCTCGTCGAACATTGGCTTGGACAAGATTGAGAAGTAGGAACACCGACCACCGCTCCGGCAAGTTTCAGAAAAACGCAATTGAGCCGGGTGCCAGGCGGCGTTCCCATCACGCCAGCACGCCCCACGGATCAAACACCTTCGCGCCTTTCGGGAATTTCACTTTGCGATAACTCGGCCACGGGTTGCAGATCAGCACCGCCTTGACGCGCTTTTCTTTTTTCAACTGCGCCGGGTCGGAGAGTGTTTCAAATTCAAGCAGCGCTGGACTGTTCTTTGTGTTCGCGGCGTAATCATGCACCACCACGCGGCAGCCACTACGCTTTAGCGATTGCGCGATGTGCAACCCGGCGGATTCCTCGACGATGTAGGTATCAGTCCGATACGACATCCCCAGCACCGCCACGGTGTCACCCGGCTGCACGCACGCGAGCGCTTGCTGCGCGAGTTGATCTTTTGCCATTTCGTTCACCCGGTCGGTGGCTTCGGCCAGCGGCGCGCTTAATCCAACCTGCTTGGCCGCGTAGCTGACGAGCCGATTATCCCGTGGAAAACACGGCCCACCGTAGCTCAATCCGGCGCGCAAATACTTGTGGCCGATGCGCGAGTCCGCACCGATGGCGTCGAGAATCGCGTGAATGTCCGTGTCGGCAAACTGCTCGGCAATCATGCGAAGCTGGTTGGTGAAGCTGATCTTGGCCGTGATGTAGCTGTTGACGGAAATCTTCGTGAGTTCGGCGCTGGTGACTGACATACGCGCGATTTTCGGCTGATTTAAATTAAACTTTTGGTAGAACCCTTCGAGCAGATCGCCGGCGCGTTTGTCGGATTCACCGATTAATACCATGTCCGGCGACAGCAACCCGCGCACGACGTTGCCCAGCGCGATGAACTCGGGATTATAGCAAAAGCTGAACGCCCGGCCACATTTGCCGCCGATTTCTTTTTCGAGCAGCGGGATAATTATTTTGCGACACGCGCCTGGGGTGGTGGTGGAACTGATGACGAAGATGTGGTTTTTCTTCTTCGCCTTCCGGACCGCCTGCGCAATCGGCGCCAGCGCCCGCATCAGAAATTCGTTTGAAAAACTGCCGTCTGGCAGACTGGGCGAAGGAACAATGAAAAACGAGGCCTCGGTCGCCACGGCTTCGTTGAAATCGGTCGTGGCGCGAAAGCGTTTGCCGGCGTTCGCCATCGTTTCGGGGAGCAGCGGTTCATCCACCGGCGGTATTCCCGCGTTGATTTTGCGGACAGCTTCAGCGTTGATGTCCACGCCCAAAACAGTAAACCCCCTTTGTGCAAATGTGGCCGCCATACAGGCGCCGAGTTTTCCCAGACCAAAGACGGATACCTTTTTAAGACTTCCCATAAATTATTGTTGGACCGACTACACAACTGCAAACCAATCGCAGCGCTGACGAAATATTACTCCACCACGCGCTTGCCTTTTTTGCGGGCGTGGAATTGCTCGTTGATCCATTTGTAAGTAGCGGCGAGACCTTTATCGAGCGTGGTGTCCGGTTCCCACTTAAGCACTTTCTTGATGAACGTGTTGTCGGAGTTGCGACCCGCTACGCCCTGCGGCGCATCAAGTTGATAGGAACGTTTGAGTTTCACCCCGGCGATCTTCTCGACCTTGCTGACGAGCGTGTTGATGGAAACGAGTTCGCTGGAACCGAGATTGATAGGCGTGGCGATTAGGGCGTCGCAGTGCGTGATCCGGTCAATGCCTCGCACGCAGTCGTCAATATACATGAAGCTGCGGGTCTGCTCGCCGTTGCCCCAAATCTTGATGTTCAGGTCTTGCTTGTCTAGTGCCTCGATGACTTTGCGGCAGATGGCGGCGGGGGCTTTTTCGCGGCCCCCGTCCCAGGTACCGTGCGCGCCATAGACGTTGTGGAATCGAGCGATGAAAGTCTTCAGGCCGCGCTCGTGCCAGTATTCCTCGCAGAACATTTCGCTGACGAGTTTCTCCCAACCGTACCCGCGCTCGGCCATGGCCGGATAGGCGTCGGATTCCTTGAGTGCGCGGACTTTCGGATCTTTCTGGAGCAACGTGTTGTACACGCAGGCGGAACTGGAGTAGAAATAGCGCCGCGCGCCGGCCTGTGCGGCGGCCTCGATCATGTGGGTGTTGATGAGAATCGAGCGCAAACACTCGACCCGGAAACGTTCGATGAACCCCATGCCTCCCATGTCGGCGGCCAGGTTATAGACTTCGACCGCGCCTTTGCACGCGCGCTGGCAGTTTTGCTCGTGGCTCAAGTCGAGGCGGAGACTCTCGACTCCGGGCACTTGGAGATACCACTCGCGGAACGGCTTCTTATCCACAGCGCGAACGTTGGTAAAGCCTTTGTTCCTAAAATAGCGCGCCAGATTGCCACCGATGAAGCCGCCACCGCCGGTAATGACAAGGAGGTCGTCTTTTTTTAATGGAGGGCTTTTCTCAATGCGTCTTTTCTGATGCATAACGTTTGATGACCAAGAGCGTATGGCGAAACTCGGCACATGGGAAGTTTTTCGTTTTGCTTTGAATGGCGGCGATCGGGACAGCGTACTTATGCTTGCGCGCATCTACTCGTGCCCGCAAAGATGTCGTGTGGCGAGTAAGAATCTGCTTTGGCAAAGCCTGCGGCGTATCAATGCCGTCCGGCGTGGACTGTTGAACATGCTCTGGCTTACGGAAGCGCGACTTCGTGGACTTGAGCTGGGCGACCGAATCATCCTTAACGGCCGCCCCTGCCTTCAGCGCCATGTCGGGTCGCGCATTACGTTGGCCGATGGGGTTTGCCTCAACAGTTCCCTCCGCAGCAACCCCCTCGGCTGTTCCCAGCCGGTTATGTTACGCACCTTGCGGCTCGGCGCGGAAATTATCCTCGGTCGTGGCGTTGGTCTAAGCAGCAACTCGGTGTGCGCCGCCCTGCGGATTCACATCGGCGAAGGAACATTCGTAGGGGCGGGGGCGATGATCTTCGACAACGATTTTCACGCTCCGGTCGACGAATGGACTTGGGGCGATGCCGCACCGGACAACCCCAAGCCGGTTATCATCGGTCGCGGCGTCTTCATCGGTGCCCGGGCCATCATCCTCAAGGGCGTGACCATTGGCGACCGCGCCATCGTTGGGGCCGGGGCCGTGGTGACGAAAGATGTGCCAGCCCGGTCCATTGTGGCGGGGAATCCGGCGCGCATGGTCTCGGAGGCTAAGTGATTGTTTCGACTTTCAGTCGCCCTTCGCTCCGGATCTGGAATCTGTTAATTGAAAGTGGCGAGTTTGGTCTTGCTTACCGCTGGCGGGATTGGTTCATTATGACTGGTCGTTGCGCACGTGGTGGAATTGGCAGACACGCTACTTTGAGGTGGTAGTGCCGCAAGGTGTGCAGGTTCAAGTCCTGCCGTGCGCACCAAACTCACTTCCCAACTTCTGGATTCTTCGCGCCGGCCCGCGGGCCGAGGCATTAAACACTGGCCAGTTGTTCCCCGCTTGTTAAGCTTGTCGCAGCTAACCCCAGACCTGCTTATGCAAGCATACCGAAATTCGCTTTGTTTGAAATGGTTGACGATCCTGATGTTGTTGGGCTTCGCATTTCAGATCTTGTTCGCGGCCATCTTGCCCATCGAGAAAAATGTGGAATGGCAACCCTTCGTCGCGCAGATCAGTCGGTTGCTCGAAGCTACAGATTATCTCGGCTCGCCCTTCAGCGCCGACGAGAAGAATGCGATAGCCGCCGCGATGAAGGACCCCAACACCCAGCGCGCCACTGAAAAATTGCAGGCGATTTTGGACCGGCATTGTCTGTTCGGCGTTACGATCAATCCGGAAATGCGCGTGAAGGTGGCCCCCGGGCCGGCGAAGCCGGAACTGGTGGAACAGGGCTGGCGGCAATTCCTCGTCAAAGTCGTCAACGAGTCCGGGACCACGGCGGCGCTGCAAGCCGTCAGTCCCAATGCCATCTCGGTTTATTCGCAGGATGGCGGTGGGCCCAGAAGCAATTCCTCCGACCAATTCTATCGCAAGAAAGGTGAAACGCTTCCACTCACGGATGCCGCGCAGCTCTGGCTCGACTTGGAAATGTTCAATCAACAGCCGCTCACAAAAACGCTTAGCGGTTTGCCACTGGAATACCGCATCCTCAAGCTTTACAGCCGTGACGCTGGCCGGCGCGACGCCAAGTTCGCCTTCAATGTCGGCCAGGGCACCCAGGACATCGGTTCCCGCAACGAAGTGGACACGCTGTTCACCTGCCTGCCGGCACACCATATTACCTTGAGCGTCCGGGACGAGAACAACCAGCCGACCACCGCGTCATTTGTGATTCGTGACACGCAGCAACGAGTTTATCCATCGCAAGCCAAGCGTCTCGCGCCCGATTTCCCGTTTCACCCGCAGGTTTATCGCGGCGACGGCGAGACGCTGAAACTGCCGGACGGTGATTACACGGTAGAATTTTCGCGGGGCCCTGAATCGGTCGCCGAAACGCAAATTCTCAAGGTGGATAAACAAACCAAGCAATTTGAATTCAAAGTGAAACGCTGGATCGATCCATCGCAATCCGGCTGGTGGTCGGGCGATCATCACATACACGCCGCGGGTTGCGCCCATTATGTGAAGCCGACCGAAGGCGTACTCGCGTCCGACATGATCCGGCATTGCATCGGTGAGGATTTGAAAATCGGCGCGAACCTGACTTGGGGGCCGTGTTTCGATTACCAGAAACAGTTTTTCTGCGGCGCGCTGGACAAGGTTTCCCAATATCCCTACCTGCTCCGTTACGACATCGAGGTGTCCGGATTTGGCTCGCACCAATCCGGTCATCTTTGTCTGCTGCGGCTCAAGGAGGAGATTTATCCCGGCGGCGATTCCAAGGATCACTGGCCGACGCTGGGCTTGAACACGCTGCGCTGGGCGAAACAGCAAGGCTCGGTCTGCGGCCCAGCCCATTCTGGCTGGGGACTCGAAGTGAAAACCACCGATCTGCCGAACTATATTGTGCCGCCGTTCGATGGCATTGGGGCCAACGAATACATCGTGGACGTGACCCACGAATTGCCGGGGCCGGACGGCAAGCTCCAGCCGGCGGTGGATTTTATTTCGCTGGTGGACACACCGTACGTCTGGGAATTAAACATGTGGTACCACACGTTGAACGTTGGCTACCGTACCCGCGGCAGTGGCGAAACCGATTTCCCCTGCATCTTCGGCGAGAAGGTCGGGTTGGGCCGTTCCTATGTGAAGCTCGACGGCAAACTGGATTACGATCAATGGTGCGAAGGCATTCGTCAGGGCCGCAATTACGTCAGCGACGGCAAAAGTCATTTGATGGAATTCCGCGTCAACGCCGTGGCGCTGGGCGAAAAGGGTAGTGAACTAAACTTATCGCAACCGGCCATCGTCAAAGTGACCGCTCGTGTCGCCGCCCGATTGAATGAAAAACCGAATCCGGCCTTGCAGAAACGGGATTACGTCAAGCAGCCATACTGGGACATTGAACGAGCACGCCTCGCCGACACGCGCGAAGTGCCGG
>JANYBF010000474.1 GCA_025360895.1 Verrucomicrobiota bacterium | reverse complement strand
GTAAAACAATTCGGCGACACGTCCAACTCGGGGCTTGCGGCATTTGAAACGGTGATGGGCAGCCACACGGAAGCGCTAAAAAAGGCTGTGACTCAATCCTCCGGCCATTTGGAAGAAACCGAAAGAACCGCCCGTCTGATCAAGTTCGAGCTGGAACACGGCACTGCTGCGCTGAAACGGGATTTGGATAGCGTCAGAGGCGAACTGGTGGACGAGCGCGCCCGAATGGACAAGGCACGCCGGGATTTGGAAGCCAAACTGTCCGTTCAGGAATGGTTCCGGCTGATTCTCTTGAGCCTCTGCATGTTTTGTCTCGGTGCTGGCCTCGCGTTAATGTGGGCGCATACTCGTTGAACGGGCAAGTTGCCCGTTGATGGCAACCCGGCGCGCGAATCCGGGATTCCATTGTGTGTCGCCGGGCGTCACGTCAAGGTCGAATTCCCCTGTCGCCCTTGAATTTCCACCTTGACCCGCCGCCCGGCTCCGGGAATGTGCTTCTAGGATTTCGCGCTCGGAAGACTTTTCATGCAAGCCGATTCAGATAGATCAGAACTCCTTGATATTAAATTTCCAGACATGGGGAGAACACCCCACTTACTTTCGCCCAATCGCCACCATAGTCACGAATAGTTATGGAGCAACTATTGAAGCCAGCAAAATGATGCCCGCCCTACCGGGGTGACTTAACCAATCCTCCGTCCGTCAACTGGAAGCAGCCTCAGTGGAGCATCCATTGGCAGCGCAAAATCGCGCGAAAGCGGAACAAAAGTTTGCCAGGCGCAAATGCCAGTTTGGGGAGATGCTGTCGCATTCGCGGTGGAAATCCACACTTCGTGTTATAGATTGTTGCTTGGCAAACGGGTTGCTATGAGAGACCGTCTGGAGAATACTTTTTGTCTTGGCGCTTTGCTGGATCGCCCGGTTACTAAACCGCTGGACAGCCGACGGCAGGCCCGTGCTTCCGCTTTCAGTTCAAACGGGAAAGGGCGATAACAATTTAGTCATGCACCTTTTTATTCTGGTCAACAGCCAATGGGGTCGGGCGCGGGTGGCGAACGCGTTCGTGCATGCCGCCATGCATTCAAAACCCACCAAGAATCTTTTGCATCCCGGTGAAACGGCCGGTCCAACCATATTTGTTCGTCAAAAGAGGCGAAGTGTAACCTGCCTTGAGCGTTGTGAACCACCTGTGTTCGTGTTCCGCCTGGGTGATTTCACGTCCAAGCGCCGTTTGTTTATTTATTGCTCGAACTGTTGAATGGCTTTGCAACTACCTATAATGACACCCAAAAAAATCCGCATCTCGCTGTATTCGCCTGGCATTGTTGGGTTAGGGCACCTGCGCCGCAATCTCATTATCTCCCAGGTCTTGGCCGAATCCGCGTTGCAATCCGTCAACCTGATGTTAACCGAGGCGCGCGAGGCCAGCGTTTTCGTGAACTCAATGCCACCAGGGATGGATTGTGTGACTTTACCCGGTTTGAGCAAGAGTGCTGATGGCATTTGCAAACCGCGCTATCTCGATCTGCCGCTGAAGGAGGTAATCTCCCTGCGCGCGCGGACCATTCGTGCCGCGCTCAAGGAATTCAAACCAGACTTGTTCATCGTGGACAATCTGCCGCGGGGTGCTTACCGGGAACTTGATCCGACACTGAAGCAGCTTAAAAGCGTTGGGAACACTCGCTGCGTTCTCGGCTTACGCGATGTGCTGGATGAACCCTGGTCCGTGCATCGGGATTGGTTACGCTGGAAGAACGAGGAGGCGATCCGCGATTATTACGATGCGATCTGGGTCTATGGCGATCCGGCGATTTATAATATGATTGACGAATACCGCTTTCCGCCTGGTATCGCCTCAAAGATTCGCTTTTGCGGTTATCTCGACCAACGAAAGCGAACCGCGCTGGCCGGGCGCGATGGTCTCGATCCGTTTGAATCCCTTTCCCTGCCTCCGGGCCGGCTGATGTTATGTTTGGTTGGCGGCGGTCAGGATGGTGAGGTTTTAGCCGAAGCTTTCTCCCAGGCTCAACTGCCTCCGGACTCCTGCGGTGTGATCGTCACCGGGCCGTTCATGTCGGCGCGAGCGCAGGAACGTCTCGCGCAACGCGCCGCAATGAATTCTCGCCTTCGAGTGGTCAAGTTCATTATCGAACCGACAATTCTGGTCGCCCGTGCCGACCGAGTCATCGGCATGGGGGGGTACAACACCGTCTGCGAAGTGCTCTCCTTCGAGAAGCGGGCGCTCATTATTCCGCGCGTCAAGCCGCGCCGCGAACAAATCATCCGCGCGGAACGGCTTCGTGATTTGGGCCTGATTGACATGTTGGCAATCGATGATCTAAATTCGACGCGGCTTGCGGAATGGATGGCCCGTGATTTGCCGCCGTTGAAAATCGAAGGGCGAGTCAATATGAACGGCTTAGATCGTTTACCAAGCATGGCGGAAGAGACACTCGCGGCCGCGGGGTCGTCAACCCCAGCTTCATGAGCGAGCCGGACCTTAAACCCTCAGCCGAGCCGGCACGAGTGGGTTATGTGCTGAAGATGTTTCCGCGCCTGTCCGAAACCTTCATTCTCAATGAAGTTCTGGAACTGGAGCAGCAAGGGGTCCCAATCCACATTTTTTCATTAAAGCGGCCGTCCGAAGCCGCCTTCCACACACAAACCAAACTGATTCGCTCGCCAATAACCTATCTGCCAGAAAAGATTCATTCGGCTCCCCTCCAAGTGCTGCGCGGGCAACTCCACGTATGGTTGACATACCGGCGGGCTTGGGGGCGCGCGCTTCGCAATGCGTGGCGAGCCGTCCGCGCCAGTGCCGATTTGGATGCAGGCCTGGCGTTCTGCCAGGCTTGCTGTCTCATTCGCGAGCTGCGCGGCATGGGTCATCTGCACGCTCACTACGCCAACGTGCCGGCGAAAGTGGCCTTGATCGTTCACCGGATTACCGGCCAATCTTACAGCATCACGACCCACGCCAAAGACATCTTTCAAAACAACCCGTTCGCCTCGCCTAAATTGCAGGAAAGAATGGTTCGCGCCCGCTTTGTCATTGCCAACAGCCGATTCAGCGCCAACCGGATTCACACCGGCCTGGCCGGGCAAGGCGAAATCCATGCGGTTTATAACGGCCTGGACCTTGGTGCCTTTCCCGTGCGAAAGAGCCCGCCGCTGGAACGATTGATTTTGAGCGTAGGCCGGCTCGTGGAGAAAAAAGGGTTCAGCGATCTCATCGCGGCCTGCCGGCTGTTGAAACAGCGGAAAGTCAAATTCACCTGCGAATTGGTCGGTACGGGAATCCTTTCCCAGACACTCAAAGAACAGATCCGAAATTGTGGCGTGGGTGATCGCGTGAAAATGATTGGCCCGTTGACGCAAGAAGTGTTGCGCCGGCATTACGAACGGGCGATGGTCTTTGCCTTGCCTTGCATCGAGGCAACCGATGGAGATCGCGATATTTTGCCGAATGTGGTCAAGGAAGCCATGGCGGTGGGCGTCCCGGTTGTCACGACGCGGCTGGATGGAATTGAGGAGTTGATCGAAGACGGTGTAAGCGGTCTGCTGGTGACGCCGGGAAACGTGCCGGCCCTGGCGGCGAAGCTGGAATTCCTGCTGAGCGATTTCAAACTACGCCAGAAGCTTGCAACCCAAGGCCGAAAAGTGATCGAGGAGCGCTTTGACCGGCGATCCAACGTGGCGCAACTTAAAATGCTTTTAGTAGCCGCGATGCAGAATCCAGCGGTTGATGCTATTCATTCGACCGCAACCGTCGCCCCATCCCTATGACACGAGTTGCCTACGTCAGCGCAGATCTCGGCGTGCCGGTCTTCGGAAGAAAGGGCTGCTCGATCCACGCGCAGGAAATTATC
>JANYBF010000470.1 GCA_025360895.1 Verrucomicrobiota bacterium | reverse complement strand
CGCTGGACAAAGTCTATGGTGCGAATGAACTCAAGCTTGAACTTCTGAATGGCCGGCGGAGCCAGTAACTTCTTCTCGCCTTGCGCACACACTAACGGACCATGCCAGACAATTTTCATTACGGTTAGCGATGAATCAGCGAGAGCGAACCCGAACTCGGGTTGGGCTCGGTTCGGCGCGGCACGCCGCAAACGGTTACGATCGGATTCAAAGCCAGTGATGAGACGCGGGAATACGCCCGCGACAATGTGAGTGCCCGAGTCTCCAATAAGGGCAATTCCGGCGCGAAGCCGTCTTGAACTTATGGCTGACATCGCCGTGCGGGAATTTTCCCCCACTTGCGTTGGCCGGATGAATCACTAGACTTCCGGTCATGAAATTGTTTCTGGCGATTTTCGTTTACCTGCTCATCGGCGCAGTTTTGTCGTGGGGAATTCTGCTCGCGATGGGCGGCAAGCCGTGGTTGCTGATCGGCAGCTTGATCGCTTACATCGTGGCATTCGGCAAGATCGGCTGCACCTCGCACTGAACGTCGGTTTGAAAAGACCAACGGAAGGAGACTCGGACCGCTAAATTATTAGCGCACTGCTCATCGGGCTGGCACCGGCATGTTTTTTTGGAGCAGAGGAATCACCTGTGACCAAGGCGTGCAGTTGGCATCCGCTATCCCGGCCGCAACGCCGGTGGCTACGGCGGTTGAAACCGAAGTGCCCTGCGCGCCGTAAGTTTGATTGTTGTACGAGAATAATACCGTTCCCGGAGCTGCAATCGTGGCCGCCGTTCCGAGATTGGCGTACGGGGCAAGCCGGCCGCGCTCGGAGGCCGTGATCGCCGTCACGTACGGATCGGCGGCCGGATAAAATGGTTTGTCGGAGGCATCGTTCCCCACGGCGGCAAATACCGGAATGCTTTTTGAGGCGAGTAGCTGCGTGGTATCGCTCAAGATCGGGCTGTTGCCGTAGCCGCCGAGGCTCGCGTTAATAATGGTTGCCCCCTGGTTCGCCGCCGTAACCATGCCCAAGGCGACATTGAAGGTGTTGGCCGAACTACTCGCCCCGAAGACGTCCACCGCGATGATTTGAACCGAACTGCTGGTTTTACCGGAGGCCTGCATTCCTTGTAAAATTGAATTCACCATGGCCGTCGGATGATTCGGTTGACCGTTGTCGGGCGTGGATTGGCCCGCCACTGAAATTCGTTCCTTGATGAATTGCTCCATTTGGGTGCCAAGGTTTTGCAGCCGGCCATCCACCATGCCAATAACCACTTTACACTCGTCCTGCTTGGGTGGATCGAGGGTCAACCTGGATTCGGGCGCGGCTTGGCCACCAAAGCTTTGCGGCGCGAGCGGTTGGTTCACGTAATAATTATCCTGCACGCTCGCAACGTCAGGATTGACCAGGAGTTTCGTACGCGCAGCTTCCGTGGCGGCCTCATCTTCAAACTGCAACCGATACGCATTCAACTCCGGGATGCTGCCGACGACTTTAGCGCCCAAGGATTTTGCCAGCGCCGCGATATCGGCACCAGGCTTGACGCGGACGATCAATTCGTCCGGCACTCGTTTGGGCGAGGCGGCTACTGCCCTGGCGGCGGTCACCAACTGCATGGCCCGGTCCAGCGCGAGGCGGAACACATAGAAGCGCGCCGGGCCGTTGGTCTGCGGCACCACCGCGTAGTTAAGATCGCCGAGGAGCAACCGCAGCGCTTCACCGTACGGAAGATTCTTGAACTTGACCGAAGCCAACTGCTCCAAGTCGGGTTCCACCCGCACTTGCCAGCCGGATTGCGTAGCGATGGCTTCCAACAGGCTCAGTAACGGCCAACCGCGAACATCCGCCGTCATGCGATCACCGGCTTGGTTCCAGATCAATAAATTCGTGGCCGTCCCAGCAGACGCTCCCCCCAAGCTGGCTAGCAGGAAGACCAGCGCCAGAAGGCGTTGCCAGGTTTGTTGCATTGAATTCAACGTGAGTTGGACGCCGAAACATCGGGCGTGTTCAATCAAGGGGTCTTAACCCGATAATAGCGCTGCGAGGCGGTGTTGTTCGTCTCCGACCAAAGGCCAGTGGAATTGGTCGGGGTCACCGCCGCGCGCGGGGTAAAGGTATTAGTCGCCTCAATCGCACTCAAGATCTGATATGGCCGTCCGGCCGAAGCCGGCCATGTTAACGTCGGTGCCGGTCCAAGTACGGAGACAGCAAAAGGCGACTCAGCGCCGACGATGCGAAGCCATTTTGTGTCCGTGCGATACTGCTGACCGTCCGAACGAGTGACCAGCGCGTAGAAGGGGTGCAGGCCAATGCCCAAATAACTGGCGGCGATAGCAAACGTGGCCGAATCAACATTGTTGAAGACGCCGAGCGCGCCACCAGTGCTGAACAACTCGAGTTTGGTAAGGTTGTTGGTGTTGACGGCAACGGCAAACTGAAGAGTAGCTTCGAGCGCAGTGTTCGTGCCGCCAAGGAGCGTGGTGAGTGTGGCAGACCATGCGTTGTTCTGAATGCGCACGTTTTTGGAAATGCGCTTCTGCGTACGAACGTGGCTGCCTTCGTAAGCGACGGCGGTCAGTTCGTGATAGCCGTCGGCGATGGTGGTGGTATCAAAGGGAAAAATGAGATTCAGGCTGGTCAGGCCGGCCGTGAGGTAAAGGTGATTGCGCGGGCGCAGGTCGTTCACATTGTCGTCCAAGCGACCGGCGGTTGTTGGATCTATGGTAAACGAACCGGTCAATGCGGCTTGCAGTTGCGCCGCAACAATGCCCGGGGAACGCGCCAGAAGATTGAATTGCGCATAGGGATCACCGCCCGGAAGATTTCCGGTCACCAAGTCTTCCGCGACCACCCCATCGGAGGATCGGAGATTGGGTTCGGCATTAATGGCGGAAAGCAACGATTGCACGAAACTGGGGAACGTCGCACTGCCAGATTGATTGGTAACCGCAACCCTATGGCTGGCCCCGTTGGTCTTGGTAACGGTTAGTTCGAGGTAATCACCAATCACCAACGCCCCCGCCACGGTGAACGGGCGAAGGCCATACGCCGTCGTATCGAGGAGGTTGGTGCGACTCGCGCCTATGAACGCCGTCAAAACCGTCGCGCTGCCAATGGAGTTACTCACCGCGACGGAAACATCCGCACCGGGCGTAGCCACGTTAAGTCCCTGCAGTTCGATCCGGTCACCGTGGGCAAACGCCGCAACTTCGGTCGCATTGCGGTAGGTCGGGTGATTGAGGCGGAGGACCAGATTAGTGACTGCGGTGCCGAGCGTAGCATTAACCGGTATAGGGTAGTTGGTCAGGAAACCGTTGAGCGTCACATAAAGGATATTATCCTGCTGCGGAGGAAAGTTCGTGATCGTCTGCGCCCACTGGCCGTCCACGAAAAAGTCCACTTGTTGCACCGGTCGGTCGGTGGCGAGTGAATTAAAACTGAGCGAGAGATTGGTTGTGCCACTGATAACAGCACCGCCCGGCGGATTACTCCACGCGCCGTTGCACGGCCGGGCAAAAGGGGCGGCGAGCGGTTCGCCCACCAGAATTCCTTGATACGGATTGGTCAGGCTCTGGTAGTAACATTCGGCGATGCTGAACCCGCGCGCCTGGTAAAAGTAATTTTGAGACGAAGGGAATTTGGCCGGATACGCGCACGGCTCCACCACTGTCCCGTAACTGGCCGCCGCCCCAACGAGCAGCACGTTCCATAAATAAGCCTGAGCTCCGTTAGGCTCGAAGAGCGCTCCGCCATACGAGGTTAGATTGTCCGCCATGGCCCCGGGAACAAAGCTCGCCGGGGCGACCGAGTAATTATACAGCCCCGTCTGGTAACCCAGCATTGCCCCGAGATTGAAAGCCGCGTTGGAATTGGTGCGTTGAACGGAATAATTTTGATGCAGTTGCGTGTCGAACACTGCATTGTCAAATGCCAGATACCGCACGTTCCGATCAACGTCCGTCGTCTTGGCGAGAAAAACTTTCTGCGTGGGAAAAGTGCCATCGCCGGAAACGCCGTTGTTCACGATCTGCTTCGCCTGCGCAAGATTGCTGGCGGTGATCATCATCACGAGCCAGGAATTGCTCGTCGCGCCGAGGGGTGGAGTCGAGCGAAAGACTCCTTCGCTGCCCGCGTAAAGGTTGATGCTGGCCGGCGCCAGATGGCAGGAAGGCAACCCCGCCGGACAAGTAATGCAACCGTCCGGCTTGAAACCATAAAACAATGCCGCCGTGGTCCCATTTACGCCGCTCGTTTCGGGCGAACCCGTCGCGAGCGTAACCCGATAAGGGAGGTCCATCGAGAGCAAGACCACTTCAATTTGGTTCGTAAGCTGGCGACTGGCCAACATCGAGGTCAGCGGCAGGCGCAAAACCGTGTCGAAGTCGGACATCGTCCAAGTGGTTTTGTCCCCCGACCAGTTTAGGCGCAAAACATTCTGCGGCGGCACCCCGCGTTGTTCGCAGTAATAGTTGCCAAGTTCGACGGAGTTGGTGCTGTTCTGATTGACGACTACGGCAACGTTCAGACCGCTGCCGCCGGCCAAGACGCGAGTCGCCAGCGCAAAAACGGCAACGACGACGCCAACAGTAATTTTCTGGACGGACACGCGGGAATTGTCGCTCATTGTTGCGAATCGGTAAAGGGTCAGGGAACGAAAAAACGCCAATCGCAATGCAATTGGCGTTCGCATTATCCGCCCAAACCGATTAGCCGGACAGCGCGCCGGCGGCGGGGGCCGATTGGTTGAATACCAGTTTGTCCTTGTCGCTGGTGACCCGGATCGGATCACCTTCGTGGAATTGCCCGCGCAAAATTTCTTCGGCCAGCGGGTCTTCCAGAAAACGTTCCACGGCCCGGCGCATCGGTCGGGCGCCGTACTGGGGATCGTAGCCCTTTTCAACGAGGAAATCTTTCGCGGTCGCATCGAGTTCCAGCCGGATATTCTTACCCTTCAAACGCTCGATCACCTTGGTGACTTCCAGGTTCAAAATCTCGATCAAGTCGGGCTTGGTAAGCGACCGAAAGACAATGGCATCGTCGAGGCGATTGAGAAATTCCGGACGGAAAACCTTCTTGGATTCGTCGAGAATTTTTTCCCGCATTTTCTCATAGGTGTTCTCATCGGTGATCGGTGAAAAACCAAGCGTCGATTGCTTCTTGATGGTGTCCGAACCGACGTTGGACGTCATCAGGATGATCGTGTTCCGAAAATTGATTACGCGGCCCATGTTGTCCGTAAGTTTGCCCTCTTCGAGAATCTGCAAGAGCATGTTCCACACGTCGGGGTGCGCCTTCTCAATCTCATCAAACAAGACGACGGAATATGGCTTCCGCCGGACCTGCTCCGTCAATTGCCCGCCCTCCTCGTAGCCGATGTAACCGGGCGGGGAACCCACGAGGCGTGAAACATTGAACTTTTCCATGTACTCGCTCATGTCGAGCTGGATGAGCGATTTGGTATCACCAAACATCTGCTCGGCCATGGTTCGGGCCAGTAATGTCTTGCCGACGCCGGTCGGGCCAAGCAACAGGAAGGTGCCAATGGGCCGGCGCGGATCTTTCAAATCGGCGCGGGAACGCCGCAGCGCCTTGCAAATCGCGGAAACGCCTTCACGCTGGCCGATAACGACCTTGGCCATTTCGCCTTCGACCGCCAACAGACGCTGCATCTCATCCTGTCCCATGCGCTGTAGCGGAATCCCCGTCCACTTGGCAACGATATGCAGAATCTCGTCCTCGCCGACGACAACCCGGTGTTCCTCCCGGCTCGTCCGCCAGTTAAGCATGATCGTTTCCAGTTTTTCCTTGGTCTGTTTTTCCTGGTCGCGCATATGCGCCGCGCCCTCGAAATCCTGGTTCTTGATGGCCCGCTCTTTCTTGACCTTCAACTCTTCGATCTCGGTTTCGATGGTCTTAACTTCGGGGGGACGTGTCATCGTGCTGATCCGCGCCCGCGAACCGGCCTCGTCCAGCACATCAATCGCCTTGTCGGGGAGAAACCGATCTGTGATGTAGCGGTCGGAGAGCTTTACCGCCGCAGTGACCGCAGCATCGGTGAACTCCGCCTTGTGATGCTCTTCGTATTTCGGGCGCAGGCCTTTCAAAATCTCGATCGCATCCTCAATCGAGGGTGCTTCGACCCGAACTGACTGAAAGCGACGTTCGAGGGCCGCATCCTTCTCGATATACTTGCGATACTCATTGAGCGTCGTCGCGCCGACACATTGCATCTCGCCGCGGCTGAGCGCGGGCTTGATGATGTTTGAGGCGTCCATCGTGCCTTCCGCCGAACCGGCGCCCACGATGGTGTGCAACTCGTCAATGAAGAGAATGATGTTCTTCGCTCGACGGATTTCGTCCATGACGGCCTTGATGCGTTCCTCAAACTGACCGCGATACTTCGTACCCGCCACCATCAGCGCAAGGTCCAGCGTGATGACGCGCTTTTCGCGGAGAATCTCCGGAACGTTGCCTTTGGCAATTTCCTGCGCGAGCCCCTCCACAATCGCCGTCTTCCCCACACCGGCTTCACCCAGCAGGACGGGATTATTTTTCGTACGGCGGCAAAGAATCTGAATGACCCGTTCGATCTCGTTCTTCCGTCCGATGACGGGGTCCATGTCACCTTTGCGGGCCAGTTCCGTCAAGTCGCGGCCAAACGCCTTCAGGGCGGGGGTTTTGACTTCACCCTTCTTTTCGCTGGGCCCGGGCTTTTCGGGATTTTCCCCGGCTGCCTGCTCTTCGTGCGCGGCAAAGTTGGGATCCAGTTCCTTCAAAATCTCCTGCCGGGTCTGTTCAATATCCACTTCCAGACTCTTCAAAACGCGCGCCGCGACGCCATCACCTTCGCGGAGCAAACCGAGCAGGATATGTTCAGTACCGACATAAGTGTGGTTAAGGGCCTTGGCCTCCTTCGACGCCAGAGCGAGGACTTTCTTGACGCGTGGGGTGTAGGGAATGTTGCCGATCATTTTCTGATCGGGCCCCGTGCCAACCTGTTTCTCGACTTCCATACGGACGGTTTCGAGATCGAGGTTCATCTTCTGGAGGACGTTGACGGCAACGCCCTGGCCGAGTTTGATAAGACCCAGCAAGAGATGCTCGGTGCCGACGAAGTTGTGGTTGAAGCGGTCAGCTTCCTTGCGCGCCAGCGCGAGCACCTGCTGGGCGCGCGGCGTAAAATTATTCAGGGCTTCTTCGCTCATATGGGTTGCAAGTTGCTATGCTTGTCCGGTTTTGTCCACTCCGGGCACGCCGCCGCCCGGCCGGGCCACGGGCCGGCTGACGGGCTTAAGCCGTTCCCGCAACATATCAGCTCGGAGCAAATCACGTTCCTCGGCGGATAGCTTCTCCGAATGTTGCTTCTGCAAGTGCGCCGGTTGAGTGAGGATAAACAACTCGTCCACCAGCGGCCCTTGCATGGTTGGAAACAATCCCACTTCCACGCCCAACCGCAGCAGCGAGAGGAGATTCATGGTTTCCTTGGAGGAAATACTGTGAGCATTGGCCAAAATGCCATACGCCCGTCCGATGTGGTTGTAGATCGTTTTGGGCTTTTTCTCCAACAACGTCTGCCGGGCGTTTTCTTCGTGCTCAATGATTTGGGAAAGCACTTTTTCCAATCGCTCGACAATGCTGCTTTCGGATTCCCCAAGCGTCATTTGATTAGACACTTGGAAGACATTGCCCAGCGCCTCCGTGCCCTCACCGTAAAGCCCGCGCACGGCAAGGCCAAGTTTATTCACCGATTGAATGATCGGATTGATCTGCTCGGCCAAAACCAGTCCCGGGAGGTGCAACATCGCGCTCACGCGAATACCGGTGCCAAGGTTCGTCGGGCAGGCAGTCAAATAGCCCAGATCATTGCTGAACGCATAACTCAACTTGCGTTCCAGTTCCGAATCCAACCGGTCAATCGCCGTCCACGCCTGACGCAATTGCAGCCCCGGTCGCAGCGCCTGCATCCGAAGATGATCCTCCTCATTGATCATCACGCACAGGGTTTCGTCGCGGTTGAGAATCACTCCGCTGCCGGCGCTTCTCGCCGCGTGCTCGCGGCTGATCAGGTGGCGTTCCACGAGCAGTTGTTTATCGAGCGGGCCTAAAGTATCCATCGTCGCCGAGAACGCGCCCTTCATTTCCGGCAGGCTTTCGATCGCCGGACGGATCAACTCCAAAACGCGCACGCGTTCTGGTTTCTTGGCCCAGCCGGGAAAAGCGCCATCCTTCAGGTTGCGGGCGAGCCGGACGCGACTCGACATCACGATGCGATCATGCGGCCCTTTGCGTTGGGCGCTTTCCGCCGTCGAGACAAGAAATTGATTGAGATCCATAATGCTCAAGCCACTAACGCCGAAGCGAGGCGGTTGTTTACCTGTTTGATTTCATCACGGAGTTGCGCCGCCGCCTCGAAGTTTTCCGTTTCAATGGCTTTGGCGAGTTTCTTCTGCAACTGGGATAACTGCTCGGAGTAATCGCGTTTCTGTCGCAGGTTTTCAGGTACTTTCCCACTGTGCCGCGTACCTTTGTGCATGGACTTGAGCAGTCCTTCGAGACCTTCGGCAAAAGTTTGGTAACACGCCGCGCAACCCAGCCGGCCGGATTTCTTGAAATCCGCCTGCGAGAATCCGCACTGCGGACACTTGACGTCCACGCCGCCGGAAGCCGACTCAATTTCCTGCGACGCCCCCAAACCGAGCAGCATGTCTGCGAGCGCGAACGTTGAATCATTCACCCCCTTGTTCTTGGCGCAGTCTTCGCACAGGTCCACTTTGTGCATTTTATCGCCCTTGATATCCGTCAGGAACACGGTGGCGGGCTTCTCTTTACAAATCGAGCAAAGCATAAGTCTAGACGTATATCGGCTCGCCAGACACTTTCGTCAAGGCGTGATACCGATTCTCCAATTTCCGCGTAACTACCCCGGGCTTTCCATCGCCGATTACACGCCCATCAACTTTTGTCACCGGAATAATTTCCGCGCCGGTGCCCGTCAAAAAGCATTCGTCCGCATTGAACACATCGTAGCGGGTCAAATTCGGCTCGGAAACTTCGTGGCCCTCCTCCCGCGCGATATCCATCACCGTTCCCCGCGTGATGCCGTAAAGCGCCCCTGCCGAGAGCGGCGGCGTGAATAACTTGCCCGCTTTCACAAGAAACAGGTTGTCCCCCGTGCATTCCGCCACGAAACCCTCGGCATTGAGCATGATTGCCTCTTCGCAACCCGCGTTGTTCGCCTCAATCTTGGCCAGAATGTTGTTGAGATAGTTCAGCGACTTGATCGCCGGGTTCAACGCGCTGTGCAAATTCCGCGTTGTTGGCACCGTGACGATTTCCATGCCGCGCTGATACATTTCTTTGGGATAGAGTTGAATCTTGCCCGCGATGATGATGACCGAGGGGTTTTTGCAACGGTTGGGATTCAAACCGAGCGTGCCCACGCCGCGCGTCACGACCAAGCGGATATAGCCATCGCGGAGTTTGTTTCGGCGACATGTCTCGACCGTGGCGCGCATGAATTCGGCGTGCGACAGCGGGAGATTCAGCAGGATCGCCTTGGCCGAGCAGAAGAGCCGGTCAATGTGTTCCTTAAGTTTGAACACACGGCCATTATAGGCGCGAATGCCCTCGAACACGCCGTCGCCATAAAGCAACCCGTGATCGAAAACCGACACCTTTGCTTTTCGTTCGTCGAAGTATTTGCCGTCAATAAAAACTTTCATGCTCAAACCGTTGAAAGCTAGGAGAAATGGCAGGTCAACGCAAACGTGAATTTTGTTATGGCTCGGCCACGGAAGCCCGAATCCCTGCCTCCCTGAGCGTCATTTTCCGATCACACCACAGATTAAATACTCAACGGGTGGCCAGAACGGTTTGTGCCGGCAGCGACTTTCACAAAACATGGCAGGCATGAATCCATCAGACACCAGTCGGAAACGGTGAGCGAAACCGGGAATAATCGGCAGCCCAGTCAACGACCGACCCAATCAACGCGACCATTTGCGGCCATACAGGTAGCCACAGACCCCCATCACTAGGAACATCCACTTCTCCGGCTCCGGCACCGTATAGATCAAGGTTAAATCCCGCCCATTGTTTGCCGTGCCAACCCTGAAGCTTCCACCCGACAATGGATTTGCGAAGCCACCAGTCATCAACTGAAACACCGTCAACTCGCTCTGCCCCGGCACGAACGTAATCCCACCGGAAGTCTGCACGATGGTCCACACGTAATTTTGCGTTGGATCAAAATTACTCGCTGCGCCGGGCAGGCCTGCCAGCGTGAGGCTTACCACATCAATAAATGCCTTGTCACTCGCCGTGGCCGAGATGTTCAATGCGCCCGCAATGTTCAACAAATCCCAACCAACCCCGGCGGTAGCAACGGCGTCGCGGATTTCCCAGCGGTTCGTCGAACCACCCTGCCAAAACTCCGCCCCCGTCCTGAGCAATCCGACGCCCGCACCGGCGGAAATGGTGCCGCCAGCGCGGTTCGTCACCGCACCACTGATGCTGCCCGTTCCCAAAAGTGTGCCTCCATTGTTGATGGACACCCTTCCGGTACCTGTGCCGCTCCCCGCACGGTTGTTTACCGCGAGCGTTCCGCCATTGATCACCGTGCCACCACTATACAAGTTCGATGAAGTCAAAGTTACAATCCCGGTACCGGACTTAATCAACGACCCCGTACCGGCCAACCGGGCACTGATCGTTCCGGATTGAACTTGAAAGGCTGTGCTGCGGAGCTGGCCGGAGGTGCCAGAAATGGAGCCCCCGAGCAATGACACCGCTCCCACGGTCTGATTGAAGCCATTGATATTGAGATTTCCCGCATTAACCGTGAGCGAGCCGGTACCGAGTGCATTGGCCTTGGCGGCATTGAGGTTCCCGTCATTCAACGTCGTACCGCCCGAATAGGTGTTTGCCCCGCCACCGGCCAACGTCAACGTGCCGGCATCCTGCTTAAAAATGGCGCCGCCGCCGCGAAGCACATTGCTAATCGCCACATTCCTCGCCCCGGCAACCGTTAGCGCGTTTCCACCCAAATTCACCAACCCGCGGATTGCCAGATCTCCGGCGCTGGCATTCCAGATCTGCGCATTGCTCAAGCTCAAACTACTCACGATGGTCTGCTTGTTCGTGCTAAAATTGGCAATGCCGCCCGAGCCGATGGTCAGGATTCGGTTGGCACCTGACGAATTTAAGGTGAACGCACCGGCACTGCTGCCGAAGCTCAGCGAGTTGACGAAATAGGAATTGTTCATCGCCGGCGCCAGTTTGAGCGCGCCCGCGAACGTGATGACGGTATTCGTCAGCCCACTGATGGCGTTGGCGGGCGGTACGGTGTTGGTCGAATTCCAATTCAAAACCGTGCTCCAAAGGGCATTCCCGTTGGCCGTGGGCGCATTCCCGTCCCAGACATAATTCGTAACCGCCGCAGATGATGCGGCCGGCAACACGACAGGCAGCAGCAGCAGCAGCAGCTTGAAAGGGTTCCGCCCGAAGAGCCAAGGTAATCGCACTCGCGACGAAGCGAGCGTACCCAACGGCACTATTGGTTGGAACGACATGAAAAGAATTCCATCTTCGACTTGTTGTTGGCCCGGCCGGTTACGTCTTCCAGGGCGAACTAACAACCATGTCGGTGGTGACATCAGTCGGGTTCTCCCCTCGCAGGGCAACCGGAACTCTTCACCCGCAAGGATGAAAATTTTCCGGTCACCGCCATACTCGCAGGCCCGATGCCAACTTACGCCCGGGGATGGGCCTGTTCATAAGCCTTCTTTAGCCGATCCGTCGTGACGTGCGTATAGGCCTGGGTCGTGACCAGATGGGCGTGGCCCAGCAATTCCTGCACGCTCCGCAAGTCCGCGCCTGCATCCAGCAAATGCGTGGCATAACTGTGCCGGAGCTTATGCGGCGTAAGCGATGGATCGAGCCCTGCCAGTGCCAGATAGGTCTTCAACCGCTTCTGCAACATCACGTGGCTTAGCGGGGAAACCTTTTTCGTCTGTGACAAAAAAACCGGCCACTCCCCCGCCGGCCGCTTCGCGAGCCGCCCCCAATAACGCTCTATCGCTGCCAACGCTGTCTTACTAATGGGCACGCGTCTCTCTTTTTTACCCTTGCCGCGCACGGAAACGAGTTGCTCCGCAGGGTCCAAGTCCGCCACCCGCAATCCACACAATTCGCTCACCCGCAGGCCACAGGAGTAAATCGTCTCCAAAATCGCCACATCGCGATAACACGCCGCCACGGACACGGGACGACCGGCGGATTTTTGCTTTGGCCCGGCCAGCCGCTTCAATGGCGCTTCCAGCAAATCCTTCATCTGCTGCACGGTGAGGAATTTCGGCAGTCGTTTGCCAGGTTTCGGCAATGAAAGATTCTTCATCGGCGAGGATGCGGCGGCACCGTGACGGATCAAATACTTATAGAACGTCCGCAATGCCGAGAAGCGCAGCGCAATGGCTGCGCGTCCCAGCTTCTGTCGCCCCAAGGAACGGAGATAACTTCGAAAGTCATCCCGTTCCAATTTGTCCCACTGCGGCGGTTGCTGGCGCTCCGCTCCTTGCCAGTGCTGAAACTCGGTCAAGGCCTGCCGATAATTTCGTTGCGTGTAAACCGACGCCCCGCGATCCGTCGCCAGGTGGACAAAAAACTTTTCCACCCATGGGTCGGAGATCAGTGGCTTTTCCGGTGTTGGGGGGGGACTCACAAAAAATGAAATCGCTAATCTTCACTCCGTCACGCCGACTGGTTTGGATCAACGAGTATCCACCCGAACTGGCGGCGCAAAAGTTTCCGGTGTCTATTCCCCGTCGCGTGGCGGGAAATCGAAGGTGATCTTGCCCTTCTTGTCCATCACGAGATACGCCGGAAACGGCTTGCCCGCTTTGGAGATGAACTTGTCCAGCAGTTCACTTTTGTTGGTGGCGAGAATCACCTGCGCCTGCGCGGGTTCAATCGGCTGCTCCAAAATCGTTTTACCAATCTTGAACTTGCACGACTTGGCTTCCAACTGCGAGTTCTCGCAAATGTAACCCGCTTCGGTATCGCAAACCTTGCCGCCGCACTTCGGACATTTGCCCATCACGGGCAGACCAGTGAAATCAATCTTCGGCGGCGGCGTGGCGGGCGCTCCGACTTTGCCTTTGCCCTTCTTCTCGCGGGGCGCGAACTCAAACGCCGTCTTGCCATCCTTCACCACCAGGAATGCCTCGAATTTACGATTCGTCTTCTTGGAGACAAACCCCCGGAGCAAATCCGTCTTGCCCGTCGCGAGCAGCTTGGTGATCTGCGCCGGCTCAATCGTCTGCTGCAAAATGATTTTACCGCTGCGGAACGAGCACGTCTTTTCCGGTGCGGCCTGTTTCTCGCAGACATAGTTCATGCCCGCATCATAAACATTCCCACCGCACGCCGGACATTTGCCCAGCGGTTCTTTGCCGGTGAAATCCACCGGCACACTCGCTTCGCCATCCTTGCCTTGGTCGTTGCCGAAATCAAACTCCGGCTTGAACTCCGCGTTCATCTTGATGATGGCCGCGAATGGAAAGCCTTGTTTGCTGCGGAAACCTTGCAATGGTCCGACGACGCCCTTGGTAATGAGTTCCTCGACCTCGTAAATTTCCAACTGCCGGCTCGCCACGATTTTCCAAAGCGCAAAGTCGCACTTCTGGCACTGGAATTTCTTGTAGTTCTCCAGAATCTCGCCGCCACACTTTGGGCAGGGTACGTTGAGTTTGCCGTAATCACCGGGCACGGTGTCGCTTTCGTGCAACTTGGCCTTCGCCACGATGTCGCGCGTCGCATCGGCGATTTCCTTCATGAACTCGTCGCGCTTCAACTTGCCGCGCGCCATGAGGTTCAGCTTGAATTCCCATTCGCCCGTCAACTCGGGTGAGCAGAGCTGTGGAATCTCCAACCCCCGTAACAGCGTGATGAGCGAAAACGCCTTCGCCATCGGCTGCAACTCACGGCCGTTGCGCGTGATGTATTTTTCCCAGATCAAACCTTCGATGATCGTCGCGCGCGTCGCCGGAGTGCCCAGACCTTTGTCCGACATGGCCTCGCGCAACTCTTCGTCATCAATCAATTTGCCCGCGCCTTCCATCGCACCGAGCAACGTCGCTTCCGAATAACGCGCCGGTGGCTTGGTGACGTTGGCCTCCACTTCGATCTTCACGGTCTTGACCGTTTCGTTCGGTTTCACCGGCACGAGGCTCGGCGTGTCGTCGGATTCCGCCGTTTCCTTGCCATAGACCGCGAGCCAGCCCGCGTTCACCATCACTTTGCCTTCGCTCTTGAACGGCTCACTCTCCACACGCGTGATGCGGGTGGTGACGAGAAATTCCGCCGCCGGATAAAA
>JANYBF010000468.1 GCA_025360895.1 Verrucomicrobiota bacterium | reverse complement strand
CGGCCAATCTGGTAATCCATGCCCTGATGCGTGTGGCCGTGAATCCACAACGACACCCGGCGGGCCCGGATCAGCGTCGTCAGGTCGGATGCGAAGGCCGCGTTCAAAATGTCGTTGGCAAATCGGGACGGAATGGATTTACCGCCAGGCGCATGATGCGTGACGACGACGGTTTTGGCCGGGTCATGTTCCTTGAGTTGCGCCTTCAACCAAGCAACCGAGTCATGATGAATTTTGACCGTATCCGCGGGACGCAACCGGCCGACATAGGTCTGGATCAGCTTGTAATCCATCAGGTATTCCCGTGCCGCCTCCATTGCCTCCGCCGGCTTGGGCCAGAGCTTGAAGTCAGTCCACAAGGTGCAGCCCAGAAAAGTGATTCCGCCGAGCTGCACCGCGTTATTTTCCAGACAGTGCACATTGCTGCCATGCGCTTTTTCCCGGCACGCCGCCAGCAACGGTCGGACGGAGTGGCCGTAAAATTCATGATTACCCAGGACGTAAATGACCGGCTTTTTGGGAAATTGCCGCCGCGCCCATTCAATGCCTTTGGTGCCAACGTGGATGTCGCCCGCCAGGACAATCACATCGGCGTTGGTTTTCACCGGCGTGTAATCGCTAATTTCCAGATGTAAATCGCTCAAGACGTGGAGGCGCATGGATTGAGGTGGGTAAATTTTCTAAAACCGTTTCGCTGCCACGCCCGCGGCTTGAAGCAATTCCTCCGGCGTGGTTGCGTTGGTGTGATGCATCATCGCTAAAAATACTCGTCCGGCGGCTTCAGCATCAGCCTGCGCGTGGTGGTGGTTGAATTGGTGGCCGATATGTGCGGTCAGCGCTTTCAGACCATGACTGGGCAGGCCGGGCCAGACCCGACGAGCAAGTTGGTAGGTGCAGACATAATCAAACGCCGGTCGCGGCAGCCCGAAGTGATCCAGCGTCTCGCACAGATGCCCGATGTCGAAAGGGGCATTATGCGCAATCACGAGGTCAGCCTGTGTGACTCGCGTTAGCAGTTCCGGCGCGATGGCAGGAAATTCCGGAGCGTCCACCACATCCAGATGGGTCAGGCCGTGGCACTCAATGAGTCTTTCATGAAACCAGCCGTGGCCTTTGGGTGGTCGCACCAGCCAATACGGCGCTTCCGTCAACTGACCATTTTCAAACACGGCCAAGCCAGCGGCGCAGATGCTGACGCGCGAGGGATTCGCCGTTTCAAAATCAAGGCAGGTGAAATTCATTTTGAATGACCAGATGGTCAGTACGTTGTTCCAGATCCATTTCGTAACCTTGCAGGGCAGCCTTGCGATACCATGCCAGCGCTTCGCTCAAATTCTGCGCCGGACCTTTGCCCAAATAGTAATAATCACCCAGTCGGAACTGAGCCCCGATATACCCTTGCGCCACCGATTTCTCATACCACAATTTTGCCTGGTTGAAATCTTGCGGCCCGCCATCGCCGTAGTAATAGCATTCACCCACACAGCATTGCGCATACGCCGAGCCTTGCGCCGCCGCCTTCAAATACCATTTTAATGCCTCGACATAATCACGCTTTCCGCGGCTGCCACGATAATAAAAATCGCCGAGCTGTTCCTGGGCAGCGATGTCGCCTTGTTCGGCAGCTTTGCGTAACCGCATCGCTTTCTCCACGGCCTCGGAATCAGGTTGGGGCGCCATAAAATGAGTGGGTTGATTCGGATTAACCCCCAAACCCCATGCGTGGCCGTGGGGATTCAATGGTTTCAGCTCCCGCAAATATTTCCGCGAGGGAATAATCACGGGTTTGGGGCAAGTTTCGCCCCAGACTTTCCGCCAGATGGGCGGCTTGGGCGTATTCGAGCCGGCCAAAGATGCGATGGCAAAGCAAGCGTCCCGGACGAAGCAGCGCAGGATCAATGTCGGCGGCCGAACAATTGATCGTGCAGATGATTTGCAGGCGCAGAAAATCTGCGAGCATCCCATCACTCAGATTCAACAGCGCGCTGACTTGTTCGCGATTGTCCGTGCCCCGGGTCATCAGCGCGCCATCAGAATCTTCCAGCACCACGACAAACTTTTTGTCCGCATGGCATTGCCGCTGATCGGCCCAGAACCCGATGAACTCAGGCTTTGAAAGAATCCCCATGAACGCGGTCGGGATGAAATAAAACCGATGCGACTCCTTGAGTTCCCCCATGAGGTGACGCAGGTAAAACGTTTTACCAGTGCCCGGCGGGCCTTCGAAAATGCTCAATCCGTTATTTTTCACCCGAAGTTTCTCAAGGTAATCCTGATGCCATTCCTTGGCGCCGCGGCCGTAATGCAGGCTGATGGCCTCCGGCTTAAGAATGGTGGCCGGGGATAAATCGACCTGTTTGGTTTTAATTCGTTCTCCTTCGAACTGAATCAAATAAAAAATTCCTCCCGTGGGGACGGCTGGTTTCGCTTTATGGTATTTCTTCCCAAAGTCAGCCGCCAACCGCTCGGCTTCAACCGCCGTCATGGCAAATCCGACAATGCGCGTGGCATCGGCGTAAACAAATGAGCGCGGACCGAATTGAAAAGTGAGATCATCCCATTTTTTCTCGGCTGCTGTGACGGCTTTGGCGGGAATGATGCGAATAGAACGGCTCATCGTATCACCCTGATCCGCCACCATCCGCTCCAAATCCCAATCACCAAACAGCCGGCAGGCGTGTAACGGGCCGCCGCCAAAAGCGACCGAAACCGGAACATGCGGGTTGTGTGACGATTCGACAAACGCTTCCGCACTGGAGAGGTTACAAATAATGCTGGTCGGGGCATCCGCTCCCGTTGGTTCCGGCCTCACCGGCAAAACCACGGGTGCGGATTTGCTGTTGGTACCTTGCAGAGACTCAGGGGCATTTGTCATACAGATTCGCTTTGTTGAGTCCAATCATGCGCGCAACTCACAGTGGGTTCAAAGGAACTGAATGTCCCCAAAGTGTGTCCCCGCTTCAACGCGTTTGATTAGCTGGGGTTGCGCCGCGCGCCAGCAATGGCTGCGCAAACCCTGTGGCTCATTGCGCGCTGTTGGCACCGCTCGGCGCGGCTGGCAAGCTCTCCCCGGATTTTTCATGAAACCCAAACTGAAACTCGTTGACGGATCAATCATCGCCCCGCAAGGCTTTCGCGCCAGCGGCGTGTTCTGCGACATCAAACGCCTCGGCACGGGCAAAGGCTCGCAGAAGGGCAAGAAGCGCGATCTCGCGCTCATCGTGTCCGAACGACCGGCAACGGTCGCAGGCATGTTCACGACCAATCAAGTTTGCGCCGCGCCCGTCAAGGTTTGTGCCGCACGCATGAAACGCGGGCAGGCGCAGGTCGTGGTGGTGAACTCCGGCAATGCGAACGCCTGCACGGGCCGGCAAGGCATGGCCGACGCGCTGGACATGGCGCACTTCACCGAGCAGGCGCTGAAGCTTCCCCCCGGCCTCGCGCTCGTCGGCAGCACGGGTCGCATCGGGGTCACGATGCCCATGGACAATGTCCGGGCCGGAATCATCGAGGCGACGATGCTGCTGGGCGACACCGTCGAGCATGGCCGGCACGCCGCCGAGGCCATCATGACCAGCGACACCCAACCGAAGCAGATTGCAGTCGAGTTCAAGTTGGGGGGCAAGACGGTCCGCATTGGCGGCATCTGCAAAGGGGCCGGCATGATTCAACCCGGCATGAGCGCCACCGGCGCCCGCCCCGCCGCCCTGCCCCACGGCGGCCTCCACGCCACGATGCTATGCTTCATCACCACCGACGCCGCCATCGTGGCGCCAGCGTTGCAGGCCGCGTTGCAAGAGGCCGTGGCCCACAGTTTTAATCGCATCACCGTGGACGGCGACATGAGCACCAACGACACCGTGCTCGTGCTGGCGAACGGAATTGCCGGCAACGCGGAGTGCAGCGTGCGGAGTGCGGAATTCCAGAAATTCCAAGCCGCGCTAAATCATGTCTGCCTTGAGCTCGCAAAGAAGATCGTGCGCGACGGCGAAGGCGTGCATCGCGTCGTAACGGTGCGCGTGTCCGGAGCGAAAACCATT
>JANYBF010000466.1 GCA_025360895.1 Verrucomicrobiota bacterium | reverse complement strand
TTTATCTCCATGAAATGATTCTGAACCGAAATCCAAGTTTGAAAAAGAAACTGTCCCGCTTTGACCCCGAAAAACTTTCTGCGTGAAGCGGAAATCTTCAGGCGAAATTTTCCGGCGCATCACCTTCTGGTTCGCCGGGCGTGGTTGCGGCACGCGGGATTGCTAAACCCGCCGTGTTCCGCTAGTGTTCAGCCATAAAACGGGTGGAGATAAAAGCCGACACCGCTTGGCGCAAATCGCGTCTGGCCGCGCGGCTGCTCATCCGCAAGGAATCCCGCCCGCTCCGTCGGCGCGAACAGGCCTTGGCCCACCAGCTTAGTCAGGATTCCGAAGTGACCAACCGGCTCATTCAACAGGCGCTGTACTTTCTGGGCGTCGGCCCCCGCAAATATGCCTTCGATCAAAAACTGGTGGGCGGGCGAAATTGACTGGGCCACCCCGGCGGGACAGTTGTTCCATAAATGTCTGTTCGCACTGCCCAAGGATCGTCTGTTTCACTTTACCCTGTACGCTTCGGCACCGCTTCAAAGTATTCGCGGACTATTGTTTCGCTGACGGCGCTCATAGAAAAATGCGGAGCGCGGAATTTATTCCGCTTCGCCAAGCAAGCAAACGAGGCATTTGCAATGCGGCATTGCTTTCGATTTGTACATGGAAGCGGGCAAAAACCCGCGCTCTGGCCCCCGCACTCATCCACGGCTATCGGCGATTAAGAGTTTTTCAATCACGGACGTCGGCACTTTCTGCCCCCAGACCACTTTGCCGATGCGGTTCGCCAGCACGAATCTGATTTCGCCCCGGCTCACCTTTTTATCCAATTTCATTGCGGCAAACAGCTTCGCCCGTTGGCTCGCATTTAACTTCACCTGGATCGGCAGTCCCGCTCGACGGAATAGATCTGTAATGCGGGTCGCATCATTCAGGGGCAATCTCGTCAGGATCGCCGAAAGCCGCGCCGCCGCAATCTGCCCGATGGAAATGGCTTCGCCATGCAAATACTTGCCGTAGCCGGAAATGGCCTCGATTGCGTGGCCGATGGTGTGCCCAAAATTAAGAATCGCGCGCAACCCGTTCTCGGTTTCATCCTGGCCCACTACCTCCGCTTTGATCTGGCAACAGCGCGCCACAATGGTAGTAAGAATTTTCGGTTCGCGACGCAACAGTTTCGGCAAGTCCCGCTCGAGGCGGGTGAACAAGGTCGAGTCGTAGATGATGCCGTATTTGATGACCTCGGCGAGACCGGCGCGGTATTCCGACATGGGCAAGGTGCCGAGTGTATTCAGATCGCAGAGCACGAGGCGCGGCTGATGAAACGCGCCGACAAGATTTTTTCCGGCCTTCAAGTTCACGCCGACTTTACCGCCAACCGAGCTGTCCACTTGCGCGAGTAACGTGGTCGGCACCTGGACGAACGGGATGCCGCGCAGGTAAGTCGCCGCGACGAAACCCGCCAGATCGCCCACGACCCCGCCGCCGAGTGCGACGAGGAAAGATTTCCGTTCGAGCCGGTGTGCCGCGAGCCGGTCGTAACAGGACTGAACGACCTTCAGACTCTTGGCAGTTTCGCCAGCGGGCACAACGATAAGCGACGGTTCAAACCCCGCGCGGAGCAGCGAATTGTAGGCCGGTTGGGCGTATTGGCGACCGACGTTGGTATCGGTGATGATGGCGCAGCGCGGGCCGAGTTTTAGCCGCGCACATTCCGGCCCCAAGCGATTGAGGAGGCCGTCGCCAATTTTGATGGTATAACGACGTTGGCCAAGGGGAACATTGACGGTGCGCACGGGCCAAGGATAAGAACTGGCGCGGCACTGTCAAAGATTTCGCCGCCCTCGGAGGCAGCTTGAGGCGCATCCTGCTTAGCCCACGTTTCGAGTTCCGCCTTCTGGCGGCTCGGAGACTTCACTACACGGGGCCGCGTGAACGCGGAACTGCTATAAGCAGTGTCAAGGCTGGCGTGGCGCTATTGGCCGATATTTTTTTGTTTTTCTTAAAAGCGGTTTTGGGCTTTTTCCTTTCCGGCGAGGCCAGGGTTCAAAACGTTTGCTTGGCGTGGTCAACGGCGGCAGCCGTTGCGCTTCCGGCTATCCGTGCGCGGCCCCGAAGGGACGGCACCAGTTGACGCATCCGGTCACAGCCAAGAAACGAGCGCACCCCATCTCCGAATCGGGCCGGTGACAGCCCCAGTTCTGCTCCGGGTGCGCGCCGTTTCAAATTGTCTCGGTCCACCTGTAGGTCAGGTTTTAGTTTGGTTTTTCGCCGGTGGGCCAAGCTCAGGTCGCCGCGCCGACCATCCCCCACTCAGAGGTTTCCGGATTAATTTTTCCGGTGCACCAGCGCCACAGGTCCACGGCCATCTGCCTGGCCATCGCGACCACGGCTTTCTTGCGCGCCGCCTTGCTCGCTTTGGGGTTGCCCAGGACGGGCCACCATTTCTTGACCCGTTGGCTTTCGGGCTGTCAGATCACCAGTCGCCAGGCCAGTTCGATCCGCGCGGTGCGCAGCCGCACGTTGTTCGTCCAGGCAGACGGGTTGGACCACGACGTTGTGGATGCCCAAGGCCACCAGTTCGCGGTGCAGCCCGTAGCCGAGGCCTGGCTTCGTAGCAGCTAGTCACCGCCGCGGCCAGCGGGAGCTGGGTCTTGATCCATTCGCGGAACTTGGCCGGTTGTGGCGTGCTGTGATCCAAGAGGCGCACCACGCCGATGCTCGCGGCGTGAACGGCCAGCCCCAATTTGAGAGTTTGTAGTTTTTTGCGCGCGGCTTGCTCCGCGCGAACTTCAGAGTTATTTAGGTTTTGGGAGTTCATACGTTGGTGGGTGTAGCGCCTCGGCGCTCGCCCACCAACTACTCATGGCATCTCCAAACGCCCGAAGCCCGCTCGTTTCGTGGGCAGTGTACGGCTTCGCCCGTTTGAAAGTTTGAAACTGCGGCTCCTTTCTTGGAATTGACTGGGCACAGCCGCAGCGCCACACTCCGTCCGAACTATGAAAATCTCTCTCTGTCTGCCACTCGCCTCAATGTTTCTCGCCGCTGGTCTGCTCGTCAGCTTTGCGGCGGAAACCAATACCGCTCCGATCAGTCCGTCCGTCGCGAAAGACTCGCGTTGCTTTGAATTGCGCACATACTACGCCGCACCGGGTAAAATGGAGGCGCTGAATGCTCGCTTCCGCGATCATACCTGCGCCTTGTTCAAGAAACACGGCATGGAGATCGTTGGTTTCTGGATTCCCACCGACAAGGACAAGGGCGCGGAGAACACGTTGATTTATATCCTCGCCCACAAGAGCCGCGAAGAAGCCAAGAAATCCTGGACCGCGTTTGGCAACGACCCCGATTGGAAAAAGGCGCGCGATGCGTCGGAAGCCAATGGCAAACTCGTGGAAAAGGCCGAGTCCGTATACATGTCGGCCACGGATTACGCACCGATGAAGTAGGCGCGGAAGAGCCTGCCATCGGGAAGTGGGGCAGCAAACTTAGCAACAAGGAGCGCAACTGACGATTAGAGGTTGTTGCGCGGAGGGTGGTCTAAAGGATCCTGTTTTCGCCATGGTTTTTTACCGTTTCGGCATGTGGTGGACGTGGTTAAGGCGGCCGTGGAACCAGCAGACTATGTGACGCCGTGCACAGCATGGCGGAGTTGACCTCATCCGGGGCTCCGGGTAAGGTTTGTTCGTGATGTCCGGGCAGCGCCAATTTGGAAACTGCGAAACCCGCGATTTTTCAGGGGCAGGTTGGACAGGTTTTGGTGGTTACTACCACGTCACCTTGGCCCTTCATCATCATGCCGGAGGCTGCGGAGTGGAAATCAATTTCGTAAGCAGACCACAAGCAGTCGCCTTACAAAGCATCCGTAGCTCAATTGGATAGAGCTTCTGACTTCGAATCAGAAGGTTGGGGGTTCGAGTCCCTCCGGATGCACCATATTTACCTGGGAAAGTGGAAAACTTGAGAAAATCTGCTCGGCATTCGAGCCAGTCGTTACCCGCTACCGTGGCTAAAGAGCATGGGTGATCAGAACAGAATCAAAACTCATTCCAGTAGCGAAGGTTTGCCGGATGACGCTTTGCCGGCGCGTAGCGAAGCCATAGATACTTCCACCTTGGCGCGTAACTGAACCATGCCGGGGGAAGTGCGCATGCGCGGCGGCAGGGCTTCAATCGCTTTTATAGTTGCTCGCAATACTTCCTGCGCTTCCAGAGGTTTTCCCGCTGCCATCAGGATTTCGCCTTTCCACACCAACCAGGTTTCCTTCCGATTCGCCCGGGCGATGATCGTTTCCAACCGCACCAAGGCCTGATCCGGTCGCTGCCGTTTCAATTCATACTCAATCGCGGCCTTCTGGAAAGTCACCACCCAGCCCAGCCGGGTTAAACCTTCATCCAAACCTTTGAGAGCTTCGTCCGCACCAAACTCGGTCGCCTGCAGATTGGCACGTTCGAGAAACTCTTCAGGCAGCGGGCTGCCGGATACCAGGATACCGCGCGAATAATCCGCGATGGCCGCTTTGCGTTCACCCAAGCGATTGAGTACGCGCGCGCGCCCAAACAAGGCCGCACTGTTCGTCGGAAAGCGGGCGATAAATTCATCGAAGGCCATCCGCGCCGCCGCATCTTCCCCCAAATCCACATGCAACTGCGCCCGCCCGAGCAGGAGCGGGGCGGAATCAGGTGCCAGTTTTTCCGCCGCCGCGTAATCACTCCGCGCCTCATTCCAATTCCCGTGTAGCCGGTAAATATCACCGCGCTGGATCAACAGGTCCACATTGGTTTGATGGTTGTTGAACTGCTCGGTGAGCAGGAGGATGCGCGCCATCAAATCCTCATGCGCCCAAACCCGCCACACATCAACGGTTCCGAACGCCAAACCAAGGGCGATGATAAGCCTGATCTTCATCGAGAATATCTGGAGCGGGATGCTCTCGCTTTGAACACCGGGTGGCAAGCCGGTGTTTCTGGCTGCTCAATCCTTCTGCTCCGTCCCGCGTCCGGCTGTTGATGTCGAGGTTCGATCGGACGTTTGCGCCAACCAAAACGCGGCGCAAGTCATCAAGCCGCTTCGGTGTTTCCTTGTTCTCCGTCGACGCACCACTAAACTACGGAGAAGTTATGATTGGATCCGTGCGCCGCTTTGCCATCGCTACTTCGGTTCTCTTTTTCGGCTTGGCCGCATTGGCCACGCCGCGCGCGGAACATGTTTTCGTGATCAGCATTGACGGTGGCAACCCCGAGGTGATGCAGCGCAGCAAAATGCCGGTGTTGAAACAACTGGCGAAGGAAGGCGCGCACACCTGGCAGGCGCAAACCATCACTACTCCGATCACCTTGCCGGCGCACACCTCCATGCTGACCGGCGTCCGCCAGGACAGGCACCAGATCACTTGGAACAAGTGGTCCCCAACCAATGGTCTCGTCCGCGTGCCCACCATCTTTGCCGCCGCCCACCGCGCCGGATTTTCCACGGCAATGTTTGTCGGCAAGGAAAAATTCCGTCATCTGCTCCAACCCGGCACAGTCGATATGTTTGATTTTAATCGCGACGCGGCGGTCGTGATCGCCAAAAGCGACAGCGGCGGTGTGGACCTGACCAAGGAAGGCAATGTTTTTGCCCCGACGGTGGCCAAGGATGCGGCGGAATATATCATCAAGCACCAGCCGAACCTTTGCTTCATCCACTTCGCCGACCCGGATACCTTCGGCCATGAATTTGGCTGGGGTTCATCCAAACAAATCAAAGCGTTCGCCGACACCGACAAGGCGTTGGGTGTTATCCTAAAAGCCATTTACCAGGCTCACATCGAGGACGACAGCGTCATTATTATCAGCGCCGATCACGGTGGCCATGGACTTGGCCACAGCCAGGGCACGCCCGAGGACATGACCATTCCTTGGATTGCGTGGGGCAAAGGCGTCAACTGGCATTTCGAGATCACGGCCCCGGTATCCACTTGCGACACGGCTGCCACCGTGCTCTGGCTGCTGGGCGTCCGACCGGGCACACCGCTTGATGGCACACCCGTCCTAAGCGCGTTCGAGTAATTTGAAATCGACCGTCATCCTCAACGGAGTAGCAGCCGACGTGAGGAGGCTCACATCCCTCGGTTTTCGAGCATTGCCATGGTCTCAATTCAAAAAACTTTGTCGGATTTCGGCTTCGGCGGTTGTTTAATGGGTAGATGCAGGAAAAGACCGACGCCCAACTGCTGCGCGACTACGCGGAACACCGGAACGAAGCCGCCTTCCGCGAACTGGTCAGCCGGCATGCCGACGTGGTTTATGCTTCCGCCTTGCGCCAGGTAAGTTCGCCCGATCTGGCGCACGACATCGCGCAAAGCGTTTTCACCGACCTCGCCCGCAAGGCCCAACCCCTCGCCGAAACGCTGACCGGGGACGCCTCCCTCCTCGGCTGGCTGTTCCGCAGCACGCGCTTCCTCGCGCTCAACCAATTGCGCGACGACCGGCGGCGGCAGGCCCGCGAAAGGCAAGCTATGCAACACTTC
>JANYBF010000441.1 GCA_025360895.1 Verrucomicrobiota bacterium | reverse complement strand
TTTGCGAAGGCCGGGCCCGGCGCTTCCGGCGTATGTTTGGCCTGAAACAGCTCTTCCTTGCCGATGTCGTATTCACCGCCGTGCCAGTGGCAGTAAAGAATTGCCGGCGACTTCCCGGAAACATTTTTCGGCAACAGGAGACAGCCAGGAACGGTCGCCCCGGCCCCGTTGTCGAATTGAAATCTTTCGAGCAGGTAATCTCCGCGATCCTTCCAGGCGAGCGTCCCGACTTTGGGAACTTTCGGCCGCGCCGGCAGTTTGTCCGACAATTCCCCCAGTTGCGCTCGCACCTGTTGCCGCTGCCGTTCCCAGGCAAGCTGATCCGCTGGAATTTTGAACGGCGGCGCGATCTCGGCGGATCGCAACCAGCGCTGGGCGGCGCTTTGATTGGTTTGGGCCACGACCGGATTTTCGGCGGAACCAATCGTGGTGGCAACTCCCAAGGCGACCAGGCCCAAAATGGTTTTCCTATTTCCTAGCGGAATTCGCCGCCAGCGGTGATGATTATAAAATTTTGTATTGCGGGATTTTCAACAGTTTGCCGTTCTTCACGGCGGATTGGTGCGCCACAATGCCCGCTACCGTCATGTTTAGAGCCATGGCAATATCCACCAGCGGCTTGCGGTCCTGCAGGATGGCGGTGACGAATTCGTTCATAAGATAACCGTGCGAGCCCCCGTGTCCGCCGCCCGCCACGCCGGGCGGAAGCGGCGGACGATTGGTGGGTGGCAGCTTTTTCTCAAGTCCCTCGTATTTGCCGTAGTATGAACCTTTTTGTCCGCGCACCCGACCCATTTCCCCACTGGCACCGGACGTATCCCAGCTCACCGCCATCCTCGCCATACCGGCTTCGCTGGTGCGGAACAGGGCAATCTCAGTGCCGAAAGCATTACGATAGCGGTTGTTTGCCGGTTGCAGATGTTGAATCCGGCTGGGCATGCCCAGGCAGGAGACTTCGGTGAAACTTCCGCCAGTCACACCGACGTAGTAAGCATTCGAATGCGTCGGATACCATTGCGGCGGCAGTCCTATCCGCCAGCCCTGATAGGAGTCAATGGGTTCCTCCATGTAGTGATAATATTCGCCTTCGGAATACACGAGCTGGCCAAGTCCGCCGGCGTTATAGATCTGACGCATCGCGTAAAGCTCTTCGTGGAAACAGGACGTCTCGAACATCATGTATTTGCGACCGCTGGCCTTGACGGCGGCAAACAAACGGTCGGCATCCTTGAGCGAGCCGAACACCGCCGGCACCGCTGTGGCAACATGTTTGTCGTGCTTAAGTACCTCGATGCAATGCCGGGCATGACTTGGCGCGTCGGTCGCCACAAACACCGCTTCGATGCGGTCGTCCTTCACCAGTCCTTCGAGCGAGGGATAAGTTTTTGCGCAACGCGTCACCTTGGCCAATTCGGCACAGCGGTCGGGGAAAAGATCACTGACGGCCACGACTTCGACGTTCGGATGGTCTTGAAAACCAAACGCCGCCGCAAACTTACAGACCCCGTAACCGACGAGGCCCACGCGAATCTTGCGGTCGGAAACCGGCTTCCATCCAGCCGAGGCGCCTGGGTGTTCAACTGTTTTCTCAAAACCTTGGATCGGTTTTTCCTCGGCCTGGGCGACCGACGCCAAGCCCAAGCCCGCCGCCGTGACGCCGATCGTCTGCAAGAAAGAGCGGCGGGTGAAAATGCTGGACGCAGCGGGTTGGTTGGGAACGTCTGCCACGGGTTGATGTACGCTATGGTCCGGGAGTTTTTGTTTCATCAATCATAATTAGCCGCGTCCGCAACGACAGGTCAACTTTGTATGCATCCTTTCCGATCGGGGCAACCGACGTAAGGAGGTCTGAGTTACGCCGGCGCTGCGTCTTGCTGGTGCGCGTTATTTTACGAGCTTTTTTTAGTGCGAAGCCCAGTTTTCCCAGCCGCACCCAGATGGCGTTGTGGCTGACGGCCAAGGTGGCGGCGAGTTCGTGGAGCGGGGATCGGGATGTTTTTGCGGTGTGCTTGAAGTTTTTGGGGATCGAGCGTGCGCCACTTCCTCCAACTCGTTTTTCGGTGGAGAGCACCGCCTTGGCGGCGGCCAGATAGCGATAAACCGTGCGCTGTCCCAAGTTAAAGTGCGCGCGGCCTCAACCTTCGAGTTACTCCAATCATCGCCTCAATCCCATCACATGTTGCCGCAAAACCTCGAATACATCCGTCGAATTGATCGCGGATCGGGGGAGCAGATCGGGCCGTGAACTGATCAGCAGCGGCCACTCTGCCAGATTGGCCGGACGATTCCCGTGCGAACCTTTCACCAAGGAAGCGTCGAGCGGGACCACATCCATGAGCATCCGAAAGCCGAGCCGCTTTTGCAGCAACCGCCAGGCAATCCGGGCTTTGACCAAAGGAATTTTCGGATCGAGAAAAAGTTCCACCGGGTCGTAGCCCGGCTTGCGATGAATATCCACCGTGCGCGCAAAGTCGGGAGCGTTTTTGTCATCTAACCAATAGTAATAAGTGAACCACGCATGGTCGCGAGCCACGGCGATAAGATTGCCGGCACGCGGATGATCAATGCCGTGGGCCTGCTTTTCCGCCATTGCCCAGACGGCCGCAATGCCGGACTGACTTTCCAACAGCGAACGAACGGAGTTTTCCAGCGTGGCATCATTCACATAAACGTGCGCCGCTTGATGGTCGGCGACGGCAAATACCCGACTCGCACCGGCGTCGAGCAATTCGCAACCTAACTCATCCTTGATCGTCAGCCAGCCGCGTTCGCGAAACAACCGGTTTAGATGCACCGGCGTGTCCACCGCACTGATACCGTACTCCGAGAGCAGGACCACTTGCACGGATTGCTGCGCGAAGAAGGACAGCAAGTCGCCCACAATCGCGTCAATCCGCCGAAGATCAGAGGCGATTACCGGATGATTCGGACCATAGCGTTGCAAGCTGTAATCCAGATGCGGCAGGTAAACCAAGTTGAGCGTCGGCGAGAACTTGCGCTCGATCCACTTGGCGGATTCCGCAATCCAACGCGAAACCGCGTCAGCCGAAAACCGGCTGGAATCCACACCCGCCGCCGGGCCCCAAAAGCCCGGGAACGGAAATTCCCCAAGATCACGCTTGATGTCGTCGCGGATGGAATAGGGCCAGGCGTAGATGTCGAAAAGCTTCCGGCCATCTGCTGGATACATGGGGCGCGGCGTGATGGACCAGTCCGCGCTGGAATACATGTTGTACCACCAAAAAAGCTTGGCGCAGGTAAAACTGGAATCGGCTTCGCGCAAGCTCTGCCAAAGCTTTTTGCCCGCGACGAGATGGTTGGATTGTTTCCAGAACTGAACTTCAGCCAGTTCGCGGTGATACCACCCGTTGCCCACGATGCCATGCCCCGCCGGGGTCAACCCCGTCAGATAATTCGATTGCGCCGTGCAGGTGACCGCAGGAAAGGCCGGAGTGATGCGGCGTATCGCGCCGCGCTGGCGAAAGGCGTTGATATTTGGCGTATGCGCGCCGAGCAACGACTCGGACAAACCAACCACATTAATGACCGCAGTGCGTGTCACGGTTCGGAGGTGGAATCGTTCCTCTGGCGAGCCTGATGACGGGCCTGCAATTCATTGATGGCTTCGGCAATCAAGGTCCGATTCATTTCTGACACTTCAAATCCCTGACCAATTTCCTTTAACAATGTGATCGCCAGTGTGCCGCCTAAATGCTCGCGGAATTCTTCCAAACCTTCGATCACGAGTAACTCCCGCCGCTCATTCTCGCGCACCAAGTCGGCGATAAATAATTCGTAACCGAGGTTTTCGAGCAAACTCAGCACCCGCTCGGTGTTTTCCGCCGACAGGAAGCCCGCGCGCCGGGAATAGATTACATCCAGCGCCACGCCAATCGCTACAGCTTCGCCATGTCGCAGCGTAAAATTGGAAATCTGCTCCAACTTGTGGGCTGCCCAATGCCCAAAGTCCAGCGGTCGGGCCGATCCGAACTCGAACGGATCCCCGCTGGTGGCGATGTGATTGGCATGCAACTCGGCGCAGCACCGGATAAGTTTGCGCACGGGTTCCGCTTCAAACTTCGCCAATGCCCTTGCATCACTTTCCAGCGTTTCAAAAAACTCCCGACTGCGGATGCACGCGACTTTGACCGCTTCCACAAAGCCGGCGCGCGCATCGCGTTCCGGCAGCGTGCCGAGCAAGGCGAAATCATTGATTACCGCAAACGGCGGTGCAAACGTACCGATAAAATTCTTTTTGCCAAAGGCATTAATCCCGTTTTTAACACCGACGCCCGAATCGCACTGACTCAACGTTGTGGTCGGAATTCGGACGTGTCGCACCCCGCGATGGGCTGTTGCTGCGGCGAGTCCAGCCATGTCCAGCAACGCTCCCCCCCCAACCGCAATCAGATACGAATGTCGGTCAATGTGATGACGATTGATCGCGGCGTGAATTTCAGCGACCTGCGACCAGGAAGCCTTGGTTTGCTCGCCCCCTTGGCAAATCATCGGCGGGTGAACCAGTGTTAGCCCATCTTGGTGGGCACTGAAGTAATTTGTGATCGCACCGGCAAGGCCGGGTTGGGCGGCCGCCAGGTCGCCATCGAGCACGATCAGCACCCGACCCGGCCCATCGCCGCCGCGCAAAATGTCGTGCAACCCCTTGTTGGCAGGGCTAAAAATGTCGTCCGCAAACACCACTCGGTGTTGCCAGTTGACCCGGATGGTGCGTTCAATCAAATTCATGAATTCAATAGCCTTCAGCTTTCCAAATCCCCCTTGCTCCTAGCAAGCGCAGTCTGTAAGAAACGTCCGGCAAGCATAAAATGCAGGTCGCGCGGGCGGTTCGCCTGTCGTGTCCGGCGACTCGCCGAACCCATCCGTCATTTCTGCGTTTGCTCGGCGACGAAGGATTTTGCCTCCTTCAAAGCCGCAGCTAAATCTGCCTCAACCAGCAAAGTTTTTTGAACCGGCTTACCATGCCACTTCCCGAAGACTCTCACTTCCGCCGCTGCGCGGTCGTAAATAATTTTCACTGCATCCGGTTTGTCTTGCGTCTCCCACTCACGCAACGCCTCCGCGCTCGTGAAAAAGTCCAAGCTGGCTGTCTTCCACGACTCGCGCAGAAGCACCACGTCATTTGTGTCCGAACCGCGAACCGCCCCTGCCGTGTCCAGCATCGCCAGTTGAATTGCTGGCGTGCTGGGCGTGCGAAACACCGGCAGCGCCACGAGCAAAACCACCGCCGCTGTCGCCGCGAGCCCCAACGCCCAACGCCAGCCCCACACCAGACTGCGATCCCGCTCTTTCACGACCGGGCGACCGAGTGTTTCCCGCACCTTCGTTTGCAGACGACCGCGGGCGTAAGCGGGAAGCTCACCCGCCGTGGCGTCCGTCGCGTTCACCAGTGGCAACGTCTCCCGTGCGCCGCGCACAGCCACCTGCAACCGCTCAAACTCCGCCTTCAACGCCGGCTCCCGAGCCAACCGCGCGTCCAACTCTGCACGTTCCGCGTCCGTGGCCTGGTCGGCGATGACCTTCATGGCCAGATCGAAAAAGTGTTCGTCATTCATTGAGTTCATCGCAAATGCCTGCTGTTTTCTTACTCTTAATCTTAATCGTCCTTGCCCCAGATACGCCGCATCGCTTCCAATCCGCGCTGCAAATAAACACCCACCGAGCCGACCGCCACGCCGCGCTTCTTTGCAATCTCCTCGTAACGTAACCCGTGCAGAAAGAAATCCGCGAGGACTTCGCCAAGCGGCGGTTTGAGTTCTGCGAGCGACTGACCGAGCCGTTGCGCCAGTTCCTTTTGCTCCAAGTCTGCCAGGGGTGAGTCCTCCGCCGCCGGTTCAGGTTTCATCTCTCCCTCAGCCGTAGGTGCGTCCAATGATTCTGTTTTCCCTTCGCCGCGCTTCTTCGCGAACCGTTCCCGGAGCAGACTCACTGCCCGATGGTGCGCGATGCTCGCCGCCAGCGGCTTGAGTTCCTCCACCGATTTGACCACGCGCACCTTTTCCACCAATTCCTCCAACGCCTCAATCGCCACGTCCTCGACCTCACTGGGGAAATACGACTGAAGTTTCAACTGCGCCACCGCGAAGACCGTCGGCCAGAGCCAGCGAAACGCCTCGTCCCACGCATCGGCATTGCCGGTTTGGAGAGCGCGCAAATCGGGTGGGTTCATTTCTGCGGCCAAGCAAGGAAGTTTACGGCTCAAAGAATCGGTCAAAGCCTCGCGCCCGCAGCGAAACCTTCAATTCATTGTCCTCCGTCCAGAATCGGCCATCCGGATGCAGGACGAGCGCCACGTAAGCCGTGTCATTCTCGTCAATGCCCTTGCAGAGCCGATACGCCTCCACCCAAGTTCTCACCGGAATGTTTGCTTCTGTGACGAATTCCAACTGGCTTAACAACGTGTGCAGTCCCGCCAGTAAATCCGTTTCCGCCAAACCGCTCGCGCGTTCCAGCCGCTCCTTGTGATTGAACAACTCCACGAAAAGAAAACGCGGACTGAAGAATTTGGGATGTCCCCCCGGCCCGATGCGCTCCCGCAAATCGCCCCGACCGGAATGCAGGCATTTGAAGGCGATGTTCGCGTCAACGATGACGCAGTCCGCGTTCATTGTTCGCTGGCGGGAATGAACCGGGACTTGTTGGCGGCCCACCAACCTGCCTTGATCTCATCGGCGATGCGGTCGGCGTCCGCCTCGGTCAGATGGCTGCGCTGCACGATCTCCTCCAGCCGCAACCAGTCCAGCAAGGCGTTGAGACGCTTTGCGGGCACGGCGTCCTTGGAAATCGTCACCCGCACCTCCGTCGTCGTATTTTCCACCGTGATCATGGTCGCAGCCTACCCCGCAAATCCAACCCCCGCAAGCCGCGAAAGAACGCAAGGAACGCAAGGAACGCAAAGAAACCGGCGTTGAAACCGCGAAACACGTGAACGACACGAAATGCCGGAAACCAACTCCCTCTCCGCCTCGGCCGGGGAGAGGGCCGGGGTGAGGTGTCGCTTTCCATTCCTTGTGCATCTTGCGCCTTTTTGTGGCAATTCCATCAGGGTTTATTCGTATCCATCCGTGGTTAAAAATAGTTGTAAGAAGCCTTCCACGGTTTGCGATGTAGCAGGTGAAGGCAGTTCAAAACGAACCGCCGCCGACAACAAACAACAAACGCAAAACTATGAAAACTCTACTCGCCCTCGCCACCGTGATCCTGACCACCGCCGTTGCCGCCCAAGCCGGGACGGTGCGCGGCCACTTTCGCAGTAACGGAACGTATGTCATGCCGCATTACCGGACGCCCGCCAACGGCACGCCCTACGACAATCTCAGCTACCGCGGCTATCCGTCGCAGCAGCCGGGCTACGTTTCGTCCCGCAGTTCCGGGCTGGATTCAAGCTGGAGTCGCCCGACACCTCTGCCGA